>NZ_CAMLJP010000046.1 GCF_946480385.1 uncultured Azospirillum sp. | reverse complement strand
GCGCCGACGCATCGGCGGCGGACAGACACACCCCGGCGTCCTCGAACGCCGCCGCAAGGGGGGCCAACCGATGCTCGGGTACAAAGGCGGCGGGTCGGAACCGCCTGTCAGACCTGGGCCATGCCGCCGTCGGCGAACAGCTCGACGCCGTTGACGAAGCTGCTGTCGTCCGACGCCAGAAAGACGGCGGCCTTGGCGATCTCGTCCGGGTCGCCGACACGGCCCAGCGGCACCTGGGCGGCCAGGGCATCCACCAGCCCCTGCTGCTGTGCCGCGTCCGGACCGGCCAGTTCGACCAGACCCGGCGTGCGGACCGGACCGGGGCTGAGCGTGTTGATGCGGATGCCGCGGTCCTTCAGGTCGAGGATCCAGCTGCGGGCGAAGTTGCGCACCGCCGCCTTGCTGGCGCTGTAGACGCTGAAGGCCGCCGTGCCCATGCTGCCGGCGGTGGAGCCGGCGAGGATCACCGACGCGCCGCGGCCGAGCAGCGGCAGCGCCTTTTGCACGGTGAACAGCACACCCTTCACATTGCGGTTGAAGGTGTCGTCAAACTGTTCCTCCGTGATCTCCCCCAGCGGCAGCATGCTGCCACCGCCGGCATTGGCGTACAGCACGTCGAGCCGGCCGGCCTCGCTGCGGATCTGCGCATAGAGCCGGTCGAGATCGGCAAGGTTGGACGAGTCCGCCTGCACACCGGTCGCCGTGCCGCCGGCAGCAACGATCGCCGCGACCGCGGCCTCCAGTTCGGACTGGCGGCGGCCGGTCAGATAGACGACGGCGCCTTCGGCGGCGAAGCGCTTGGCCGCGGCGAGGCCGATCCCGCTGTTGGCGCCGGTGACGAGGGCAGTCTTGCCGTCAAGCTTGCGTGACATCCAAATGTCTCCTTGGGAATGGGTCATCTTCTGGAGACAAAGCTATCGACGGCGGTCTCGTATCGAAATAGAAACGGTTGAAATTCATCGTTGCAGAATTGGGCAGATTGGCGATGTCGAAGCTGCCGGATTTCGAAGGGCTGGCGATGTTCGCCAAGGTGGCGGAGGAACGTTCCTTCGCCGGTGCGGCCCGCGCCATGGGGGTGTCGGTCGCCACCGTGTCGCGCGCGGTCAGCCGGCTGGAGGAACGGTTGGGCGCCCGGCTGTTCAACCGCACCTCGCGCCGGCTGGCCCTGACCGATTTCGGCCATTCGCTGGCCGAGCGCGCCACCCGCCTCTATGACGAGGCGGAAGCGGCGGAGAATGCGGTACGCGAGATGTCCAGCCGCCCGCGCGGCCTGATCCGGTTCGCGGTGCCGATGTCGTTCGGACTACGCTGGGTGGCGCCGCTGCTGCCGGACTTCTTCCGGCTTTATCCGGAGATCTCCATCGACCTGCACCTGAGCGACGCCACCGTCGATCTGGTGGGGGACGGCTTCGACGCCGCGCTGCGCATCGCGGTGCTGCCCGACAGTTCGCTGGTGGCGCGGCGGCTGTGCGGGGTGTCGCCGGTGGTGCTCGCCGCCCCCAGTTATCTCGCGCGCCATGGCGAGCCGCGGCATCCCCGCGACCTGAACGGCCATCATTGCCTGGGCTATGCCTATCGCCGGCGGCAGGACATCTGGCACTTCACCAACAGCGCCGGCGAGGAGGAAAGCGTCACCCCGTCCGGCCCGCTGCGCGTCACCAACGCCGACGCGCTGGTGCCGATGCTGCTGGAGGGGCTGGCCATCGCCGAACTGCCGGAATTCATGGCGTCCGAGCATCTGGCAACGGGACGGCTTACCGCGATCCTGACCGACTGGTCGCTGCCGAAGGGCGGCCTCTACTTCATCACGCCGTCGGCCCGCACGCGGCCGGCGAAGGTCGGCGTGCTTGCCGATTTCCTGATCGAGCGCCTGTCGGAACCGGTCTGGCGCCGCCGCATCGACGGCGCAGGACAATAGCCCCTCAATCCAGCGCCAGCACCGGCCCGAACGCCTCCTCCAGGCTGCCGCGGTGCAGACCGATCTTCGCCGGGTTGCCGGGCGTCAGATTTACCGCGCGGATCAGGCGACGGACCACCCGGCCGGCCGTCACGTCGACATCGATGATGTTGATGCAGCCGTAATCCTGCTCGAACGCCGACAGGGCCGACAGGCCGGCACCGCAGGCCCAGGACAGCAGCATGCGGTTGACGCCGTCATGGGCGACCAACGCTAGATGGGTCCAACCCGGTTGCCGCACCAGCACCTCGATGGCCGACACCACGCGGTCGCGCACGGCGGCAAAGCTGTCGCCACCGGCGAAGCGCCTGTCCTCGGCCGCCGCCTCGAAGCCGTAAACGTAAGCCGCCTCCCGCTGCTCCTTCGGCACCTGCGACAGCCGGCCGGCGCGGATTTCCAGGAAATCGGGATGGTCCTCCACCGGCAGACCATGCGGCGCGGCGACCGGCTCGGCCGTCTGCCGCGTGCGGGCAAGACCTGAACACAGCACGCGGTCGAGCGGCACCCCGGCCAGCAGGGCGCCGGCCGCCTGCGCCTCCGCCCTCCCCCGGTCGGTCAGGGCGGCCAGCTTCGGGTTCAGCGGCTTGCCCTCGGCGTCGTAATAGGCGACATGGCCGTGGCGCAGCAGATAAAGGCGGCGGCGCGCGGCCGTGCCGGGCAGCGGTGAAAAGGCGCTCACCGCCAGCCCCAGAAATCGTCGCCCTCGGCGAGGTAGCTGCGGCTCAGCACCATCTTGTGGACTTCCGACGCGCCGTCGACCAGCTTGGCCTGCCGGGCGTAGCGGTAGATCCATTCCAGCACCGTGTCCTTGGAATAGCCGCGCGCGCCGCAAAGCTGGATCGCGGTATCCGCCGCCTTGAACAGCGTGTCGGCGACCTGGACCTTGGCCATCGACACCTCCTTGCGGGCGAAGCTGCCGCTGTCCAGCGCGTGCGCCGCCTTCATGGTCAGCAGCCGGCCGATCTCGATCTGCATCGCCGTTTCGCCCAGCATCCACTGCACGCCCTCATGCTCGGCCAGCGGCGTGCCGAAGCTTTCACGTTCCTTCACATACGCCCCGGCGATCTCCAGGCAGCGCTTGGCGAGGCCGGTCCAGCGCATGCAGTGGGTCAGCCGCGCCGGACCCAGGCGGATCTGCGTCGCCTTCAGCCCGTCGCCGACCTGCATCAGCACGTTGTCGTCCGCGATCTCCAGCCCGTCGAAGATTAGCTCGCAATGGCCGCCATGCTCCTCCGGACCCATGATCGGGATGCGGCGCTCGATGCGCCAGCCGGGCTGGTCCTTGTCGAACAGGAAGGCGGTCAGCCCCTTGCGCGGATCGTCGGAGGTGCGCGCCATCAGGATGAAATGCTGCGCCGCCCCGGCCCCGGTGATGAACCATTTGCGCCCCGTCACCACCCAACGGTCGCCCTTGCGCTCCGCCCTGGTCTTCATCATCGACGGGTCGGAGCCGCCGCCCGGATGCGGTTCGGTCATGGCGAAGGCGCTGCGCACCCGCCCCTCGACGATGGGGGCGAGCCAACGCTCCTTCTGGGCCGGGGTGCCGACCATGCTCAGGAGCCGCATGTTGCCGTCGTCGGGGGCGGCGGCGTTGAAGCAGACCGGCCCGAAGATGGAGCGGTTCATCTCCTCGTAGCAGGCGGCGACGCCAACCATCGGCAGGCCCTGACCGCCGACCTCCTTCGGCAGTTGCAGCGTCCACAGCCCGGCCGCCTTCACCTTGGCGCGCAGCGCCGCCAGCGGGGCTTCGGCGATGTTCTCGTGCTCGTCCCAATTGGCGCGGTCGGCCTCGACAGGAAGGATCTCCTGCTCGACGAAGGCGCGGACCCGGCGGCGATAGTCTTCCAGCTCGGGCGGAAGGGTGAAGTCCATGGAACCGCTCCTTTTTTAAAGCGAGGAGACCAGATGGCCGCCGTCTACGGCCAGCACCGATCCGGTCATGTAGGCGCCGGCATCCGACGACAGCAGAAGCAGCGGCCCGTCCAAATCGGCCAGCCGGCCGAGCCGGCGCTGCGGAATGCGTTTGACCAGCGCCTTGCCGGCGTCGCTGGCGAAGAAGTCGGCGTTCAACTCGGTCTTGACATAGCCGGGGCAGAGCGCATTGACCCGGATGTTGTAGCGCGCCAGTTCCAACGCCATCGCCTTGGTCAGATGCACCAGCCCGCCCTTGGCAGCGACGTAGGACGAGACCTGCCCCGCCACCCGCAGGCCGAGGATGGAGGCGATGTTGACGATGGTCCCGCCCTGCTGCCCTCCGCTTTGAGCATCGTCGCACATGCGCTGCGCCACCGCGCGCGCCACGCGGGCGCAGCCGGTCAGATTGGTGTCGACCACCCGGTCCCACTCCTCCTCGCTCATGTCGAGGAAGGGGCGTGTGGCGGTGACGCCGGCATTGTTGACGAGGATGTCGACGCGGCCCAGCGCGTCCCACGCCTCCCCCACCGCGGCGGTGACGGAGGCCGGGTCGGTCACGTCCATGGCGACGACGACGGCACTGCCGCCGGTCGCCTCGATGGCGGCGCGCGTTTCGGCCAGCGCGTCGGTTCGCCGCGCGGCCAGCGCGACACGGGCGCCCGCCTTGGCGAGGACACCGGCGAAATGGCGGCCGAGACCGCTGGAGGCACCGGTGACCAGCGCCGTCTTGCCGGCCAAATCGATGGTGACGCTCATGCTTCCTCCCATGGTCGGGATCATCCGGCAAGGCGGCCGAGGCACGCCCCGAACAACATTCTTGAAAAATCGAGCGAGCGCTCGCTTTATATTCCTGCTACCGATCCTGTACAAGAACGATCGGCGTCGCAAACGATAGGGCAGCCGGGTATGAGCAGCTTGCGGGATTTCCAGGCACGGCACGATCTGTCGATGGAGGCGCTGTGCGCGCGCATCCTGGACCGCCATGCCGCGACCATCCGGGTGAAGAAGCCGGCGGTCGCCATCGCCAACCTCGCACGCATCGTCGAAACCACCCTGACGCTGGCGAACCGCAAGGGCTTCCATTCCACCAGCCTGCGCGACCTGACCGAACAGTCGGGGCTGAGCATGGGCGCGCTCTATGCTTATTTCGACAGCAAGGACACGCTGTTGATGATGATCCTGGGTCAGGTCGTCGGCGTGGTGGAGGAGGTTCTAGGCCATCCGCCGGACGGGCTGGCGAACGACCCGGCCGGCCGGCTGCGCTGGCTTCTGCGCACCCATCTGTTCCTGACCGAGACCATGCATCCCTGGTTCGTCTTCGCCTATATGGAGGCGAAGTCCTTTCCCAAGGAGGGCCGCGACCTTGCCGTCAGCAGCGAGATGATGACGGAGAGCATGATCGCCGACGCCCTGGCCGACGGCGTCGCCCGCGGCCTGTTCGCGGTGCCGGACGGAATGATGGATGACGCGACGATGACGGCGGCGCTCATCAAGCCGATGCTGCAGGACTGGTACGTCAAACGCGCCAAGCACCGCCGCCGCGGCATCACGCCGGATCTGTATGCCGAGCAGGTGATCGCCTTCGTCGAGGCGGCGGTGGGTCTGAAGCGGGTTTAGGCCGTGGCCGTTATCACATGCGCCTGCATTCTGCCGTCGATCGGGCCATTGCCGAAGTGCCGGACAAGCGCCTGGGCAGCGAGGTCCGTCACCTCGCCGAGCCGGCTTGCATCACGCGCTTCGATCTCCAGGCGCAAGGGCGTGCCTTGGCACAGGCCGGTCGCAGGATCGGCGGGCGTGGCAGCCCGGCTGCGCATGGTCACCGTCTCGATCTCAATGTTGTTGAATCCGGCGCTGAGAAGATCGCCGCGGATCCGATCCTTGTCGTAATAGCTGTGCGGAGTCCGCGCCATGAAATTGGGCGGATCGGCGGGGAAAGCCGCCGCAATGGCGGCGCTCACGACCGCGGTGACCTCGTTCTCCTCGATGCGGTCCCACACGCTGAACAGGAAACGCCCGCCCGGCTTCAGCACCCGGCGGGCTTCGGCGTAGCCCGCGGGCTTGTCGGGAAAGAACATCACGCCGAACTGGCAAACGGCCGCATCGAAACCGGCGCTCTCGAACGGCAGGCTCAGCGCGTTTGCCTGCCGCCATGTCACCTGCGGCGTGGTCAGTTTTTGCGCCGCGTGGTCGAGCATCGGCTGGTTGAGGTCCGTTGCGACGATGTCGACGCTCTCCGGCAGGGTCTGGACCAGGGCACGTGTCACGATCCCGGTTCCGGCCGCCGTTTCGAGGATCCGGCCCTCAACATCGCCGATCCGCCGGGCCAGATCGCGCGCATAGGGCTCGAAGATGAGCGGCCCGAGGTAGCGGTCGTAGAGCGCGGGGATCGCGCCCGCGAATGCCTTGTCGACCTCGCCCATGACGCCCCCCATTTCCTGATGCGGGAAAAAGCAGCTTACTCCCCGCCGATGCCATCGGCGACGGTGCTTTGGAGAGCGGAATCCTCCTTCTTGGGTCCGCCGGTCGACGAAATTGCAACGAAGAAGCCCCGGCCCCAGGCGTCGCCGCGTGGGTCCGGGGGCTGGTCTTCCTAGTGGAAAAGCTTGGCGGAAAACGGGCGGCCTTAGCGGTCCGACCGGGTGAGGAGCCGCAGGGCCAGCGCGGCGGCCGAGGCGGCGGTGGCGACGGCGACCACGCCGTTCCAGCCCCAGGCGGCCAGGGCCTGACTGCCCAGCGTGGCGCCGGCGGCCATGCCGATGAACATGCCGACCATCAGCACCGCGTTCAGGCGGCTGCGGGCGGCCGGGTCGATGCCGTAGACGATGGTCTGGTGGGCGATCAGCGAAGCCTGGACGCCCAGGTCGAAGCCGATGGCGCTCGCCACCAGCAGCCACAGGCGGGCACCCTCGGGCAGCAGCGGCGACAGGGCCATGGCGGCGAAGGAAACCACGGCCAGACCGGCGCCCAGCCGGGTCATCATGGCCGGACCGCGGCGGTCGGCGATGCGGCCGGCGACCGGCGCCACCAGCGCACCCGCCGCGCCGGCCAGACCGAAGGCACCCGCGGCGGCTGCACCCAGATGGAAGGGCGCGCCATGCAGCATCACCGCCAGCGTCGACCAGAAGGCGCTGAAACCCAGCGACAGCAGGCCCTGCGCGATGGCCGCCCGGCGCAGCCCCGGATGATTGCCCCACAGCGTGACCAGCGACCCCAGCAGTTGGCCATATCCCAGATCGGTCGTCGGCGTGAAGCGTGGCAGACCGCGCCACAGGGCGGCCCCCAGCAGGGCGATGCTGCCGGCGGCGGCGACGAACACGGCACGCCAGCCGAACTGCTCGGCGATGATGCCGCTGACCACCCGCGACAGCAGGATGCCCAGCAGCAGCCCGGTCATCACCGTGCCGACCACCCGGCCGCGATGTTCGGCCGGCGCCAGCGTCGCCGCGGCGGGAACGATGTCCTGCGCCAGCGTCGCCGACAGGCCCATCACCAGGCTCGCCGCCAAGAGCCCGCCGATGGAGGGCGCGAAGCCCGCCGCCAGCAGGGCCGCGACCAGGACCGCCACCTTCGCCAGGATGATGCGGCGGCGGTCGAAGCGGTCGCCCAGCGGCGCCAGCAGCAGGATGCCGAAGGCGTATCCCAGCTGCGTCAGCGTCGGCACCCAGCCGACCGTCCGGTCCGCCGCCCCGATGTCGGCGCCGAGAACGCCCAGCATGGGCTGGCTGTAATAGAGCGACGCCGCCGCCAGACCGGCGCCTGCCGCCAGCAGGAAGACCAGCGGCCGGCCGATCCCGGTGTCGCGCGCCGACGCCGAAATCATCGGCCCGGTCATTGTGGCGGTAATTGCGCTTGCATGCGCGGATTGAATGGATGACATCGCTCTACCCCCTCAAGAACCTGCATTTGCGTGGTTGAGACGGAGTATGGCGGCCGGTCCGATCGAACGGTAGGCGAAGCAGGTGTAGATTTGCTATACGTTGTACGTATGAGCGCTGATCTTTCCGCGGTCGGCAGCGACCGCATCGCCCTGCTTGAAACCTTCGTTCGCATCGTCGACTCCGGCAGCCTATCGGCCGCCGCGGCGCAGATGGGCAGCACCCAGCCGACGGTCAGCCGCCGGCTGCAACAGTTGGAGCGGCTGCTGGGCATCCGGCTGCTGCAACGCTCCACCCACCGGATGAACCTGACCGAGGACGGGACCCGCTGTTACGAGCGGGCCAAGGATCTGCTGGCGGGCTGGCAGATGCTGGAAAGCGACGTGCGCGGGGCCGACGACCAGCCGTCCGGCCATCTGCGGATCGTGGCGCCGCACGCCTTCGGGCAGCAGCAGCTGATCGGGCCGGTGGCGGATTACCTGCGCCGTTATCCGCGGATGACGGTGGAGTGGTTCCTGCACGACCGCATGCCGGACTTCATCGGCGAGGGCATCGACTGCGCCATCCGCGTCGGCGAGGTGGCCGACCCGTCGGTCGTCGCCCTGCGGCTGGCGGAGGTGCCGCGAATCGTCGTCGCCTCCCCTGACCTGCTCGGCGACCGGCCGCTGCCGCGCCATCCGGACGAGCTGGCGGAGCTGCCCTGGCTGGCGCTGCGCACCTTCTACCGGGACGAGGTGGAACTCACCCATGCCGGAACCGGCGAGACGGCCCGCTTCGCCATCCGGCCGCGCCTGTCCACCGACGGGCTGCAGGCGATCCGCAATGCGGCGATTCTCGGGCTGGGCGCCGCCGTCGGCTCGCAATGGGCGCTGGTGGACGATCTGGCGGCGCGGCGGCTGGTGCAGCTGGCGCCGGACTGGCGAGCGGCGACCCTGCCCGTCAGTCTGGTCTATCCGCCCTCCCGCCACCAGCCGGCCCGCCTGCGCCGCTTCATCGAGGTGATGCGCATCGCCGTTCCCCTCGCCTTCCGCGCGGTGCAGGCGCCATAGCGCAAGAGCGCGCCGGATTTGCTATGGTCGCCGCGACCTGTTCAGGAAGGCCGATGTTCATGCACGAGTATGTCCGCAAGATCCTCACCGCGCGCGTCTACGACGTCGCCATCGAAAGCCCGCTCGATCCGATGCCGCGGCTGTCGCAGCGCCTGAACAACATCGCGCTGCTGAAGCGCGAGGATCTGCAGCCCGTCTTCTCCTTCAAGCTGCGCGGCGCCTACAACAAGATGGTCGGCCTGTCGCCGGAGGTGCGGGAACGCGGGGTGGTGTGCGCGTCGGCCGGCAACCATGCGCAGGGCGTGGCGCTGTCGGCGCAGAAGCTAGGGATCAAGGCGGTGATCGTCATGCCGCGCACGACGCCCGCCATCAAGATCCAGGCGGTCAAGAGCCGTGGCGGCAAGGTCGTGCTGCATGGCGACGTCTTCGACGACGCCTATCTCCATGCGCGCCAGATCGAGGCGGAGAAGGGGCTGACCTTCATCCACCCCTATGACGATCCAGACGTGATCGCCGGCCAGGGCACCGTCGGCATGGAGATCCTGCGCCAGCACCCGCACCCGCTGGACGCCATCTTCGTGCAGATCGGCGGCGGCGGGCTGGCCGCCGGGGTGGCCGCCTACGTCAAGTTCCTGCGCCCCGACGTGAAGGTGATCGGCGTGGAGCCCGACGACGCGGCCAGCATGGGCGCCGCCATCGCGGCGGGAAAGCGCGTGCAGCTCGATCAGGTCGGGCTGTTCGCCGACGGCGTCGCCGTCCGGCAGGTCGGCAGCGAGACCTTCCGGCTGTGCAGCGAGCTGCTGGACGAGGTCATCACCGTCAACACCGACGAGATCTGCGCCGCCGTCAAGGACATCTTCGAGGACACCCGCGCCATCACCGAACCGTCGGGCGCGGTCGGTCTGGCCGGCCTGAAGAAATACGCGGAGCGCGAAGGGCTGCAGGGCAAGGGGCTGGTGGCGATCGGCAGCGGCGCCAACATGAACTTCGACCGGCTGCGCCACATCGCCGAACGGGCGGAGATCGGCGAACGGCGCGAGGCGCTGCTGGCCGTCACCATTCCCGAACGCCCCGGCGCCTATCGGCAGTTCATCCAGGCGCTCGGTAAGCGGTCGATCACCGAGTTCAACTATCGCTATGCCGACGACCGGGAGGCACAGATCTTCGTCGGCGTCCAGTTGACCGAGGGCGATGCGGAAAAGCGCCAGATCATCGAACTGCTGCGCGGCCTGGACTGCCCGGTGCTGGACATGAGCGACAACGAGATGGCGAAGCTCCATGTCCGCTACATGGTCGGCGGCCGGGTGCGCGGGCTGAAGGACGAATTGCTCTACCGCTTCCAGTTCCCCGAACGGCCGGGGGCGTTGCTGAAGTTCCTGAACGGGCTGGCGCAGGACTGGAACATCTCGCTTTTCCACTACCGCAACCATGGCGCCGATTACGGGCGGGTGCTGGCCGGGATTCAGGTGCCCGAAAAGGACCGGGCGCGGTTCCGGCGCTGCCTCGACGATCTCGGATACCCGTATTGGGACGAGAGCGGCAACCCGGCCTACCGGCTGTTCCTGGCCGAACCGCAGCCAAGCTGATCAATGCAGCGGCCGGGCTTGACCCGGACCATCGTTACGGTAAGCCTGAGCTTAAATCCGTCATGAGGAAAGATTACACAATGTCGAACATCGCCTCCAAAACGGCCGCCCCGAAAACGGCAATCGTCACCGGCGCCACCTCCGGATTCGGCGATGCCATCGCCCGGCGTCTGGTCGCGGAGGGCTGGCGGATCGTCGCCACCGGCCGGCGTCAGGACCGGCTGGATGCCCTGGTCGAGGCGCTGGGCGGGCCGGCGGTGGTTCACCCGCTGTGCTTCGACATCCGCGACGAGGAGGCGACCCGCGCCGCGCTGGAGTCGCTGCCACAGGAGTTCGCCGACATCTCCGTCCTGGTCAACAATGCCGGTCTGGCGCTCGGCACCGCGGTGGCGCAGGACTGCGACCTGGAACAGTGGCGGACGATGATCGACACCAACGTCACCGGGCTGGTGACGATCACCCGGCTGCTGCTGGCCCGGTTGATCGCGCAGCGCGGGCTGATCGTCAATCTCGCCTCCGTCGCCTCCAACTGGCCCTATCCCGGCGGCAACGTCTATGGCGGCACCAAGGCCTTCGTGAAGCAGTTCTCGCTCGGCCTGCGCAGCGACCTGTCGGCCCAGGGCGTGCGCGTGACCTCCATCGAGCCGGGCCTGTCGGAAAGCGAATTCACCCTGGTGCGCACCGGCGGCGACAAGGCCGCCTACGACGCGCTCTATGCCGGCGCCAACCCGCTGCAGCCGGAGGACATCGCCGAGACGGTGCGCTGGGTGGTCTCGCTGCCGCCGCACGTCAACATCAACAGCGTCGAGATCATGCCGGTGAGCCAGTCCTGGGCGCCGTTCAAGATCCACCGCGACACGCCGGCCTGACGCCGGGCGGAACCGACACGCACGGGCTGGCGCTCAGGCGAACCGCTTCGCTCCGGCGACGCACAGCACGACCAGTCCGGCGGCGGCGATCATGGTCCAGGCGACCGGCTCGCGCAGCAGCAGCCCGGCCAGGATCAGGCCGAAGGCGGGCTGGAGCAACTGCAACTGCCCGACCCCGGCGATACCGCCCAGCGCCAGCCCGCGATACCAGAAGACGAATCCCACCAGCATGCTGAACACCGAAACATAGCCGAGCCCGATCCAGGCCGGCGCCGCGATGCCGCTCCAGTCGTCCGGCATGGTGGCCAGCGCCGCCAGCGCCATTGCCGGAAGCGCCAGCAGCAAGGCCCACGAGATCACCTGCCAGCCGCCCAGCCGGCGTGACAGGGCCGCCCCCTCGGCATAGCCCAGCCCACAGAGCAGGATCGCCAGGACCATCAGCAGGTCGCCGGCCAGCGACGCGCCGCCGCCCTGCCACAGGGCGAAGCCGGCGACGGTCAGGCTTCCCGCCGTCGCGAACAGCCAGAAGGCGGGACGTGGCCGCTCCCTGGCCCGCAGCACCCCGAACAGGGCAGTGGCGAGCGGCAGCAGGCCGATGAAGACGATCGACTGCGCCGACGTGATGTGCTGAAGCGCCAATGCGGTCAGCAGGGGAAAGCCTGCGACCACGCCCAGCGCCACGATGGCAAGCGAGGGAAGGTCGCGCCGCGCCGGCCGTGCCTGCCGCAACAGCGCCAGCAGCGCCGCCGCCAGGGCCGCCGCGATCACCGCCCGCGCCGCCGTCAGGAACAGCGGCGTGAAGCTGCCGACCGCGACCCGCGTCGCCGGCAGCGAGCCGCTGAAGATGAGCACGCCGAGCAGCCCGCTGCCCCATCCTGTCGTCGACTGTCGCATCCCGTCTTCCCTCCCTGCACCGGATCTCGCGCCGCGATGCTAGCGCGATGGGCTCTGGCGGAGACAGCGACAGTCCAATACAATTCCGTCAAACTGTACTGGTATAAAGAGCGATACACTTTCCAGTGGTGGAGCCATGACGGGCAGAACGGGCACGCGAACCGCCGAGGTGATGGACGCGGTCCGCCGCAGGATGGCGAGCCGCACCCTGTCGCCGGGAGAGAAGCTGCCCTCGATCCGCAGCTTCGCCGCCACCATGGGCGTGTCGGCCTCGACCGTGGTGGAGGCCTATGACCGGCTGACGGCCGAAGGCGTGATCCGGTCGAGGCCGGGGTCCGGCTTCTATATCGCCGGCGCCACGCCGCCGCTGGCCTTGGCCGAGGCGGAACCACGGCTCGACCGCGCCATCGATCCCTTCTGGGTGTCGCGGCAGTCGCTGGATGCCGGGGCGGACATGCTGAAGCCGGGTTGCGGCTGGCTGCCGGCCGACTGGATGCCGAACGCGGCGATCCGCCGGGCGCTCCGTCAGCTCGCGCGCGCCGACGACGGCCTGCTGGCGGATTATGGCGGCACGCGCGGATCGCTACCGCTGCGCCGGCTGCTGGCGCGCCAGTTCGCCGACGAAGGGATGGCGGCGGGCGCCGACCAGATCCTGCTGACCGCCTCGGGAACCCAGGCCATCGACCTGATCTGCCGCTTCCTGCTGCGGCCGGGCGACACGGTGCTGGTCGACGACCCCTGCTATTTCAATTTTCAGGCCTTGCTGCGCGCCCATCAGGCGCGGGTCGTCGGCGTGCCCTATACCCGGACCGGTCCGGACACCGACCTGTTCGCCCAGGCGCTGGCGACGCACCGGCCGCGCCTCTACATCACCAACTCGGCGCTCCACAACCCGACCGGCGCGACGATGACGCCGCAGACCGCGCACCGTCTGCTCTGCGCCGCTGCGGCCCATGATCCCTCTGCCGATACCCTCACCATCGTCGAGGACGACATCTTCGCCGGTTTCGAGCCGGAGCCGTCGCCCCGCCTCGCCGCCCTCGACGGGCTGGCCCGCGTCATCCGGATCGGCAGCTTCTCCAAGACGCTGTCCGCCTCGATCCGCTGCGGCTACATCGCGGCACGGCCGGACTGGGTGGAGGCGCTGGTCGATCTGCAGGTGGCGACGAATTTCGGCGGCCCCAGCCCGGCCGCTGCCGAGCTCGTCCTCGCGACCTTGAACGACGGCAACTATCGCAAGCATCTCGACGGTCTTCGCCGCCGTCTGGCGCGGCTCCGGCGCGAGACGGCCGCCCGGCTGGAATCCCTCGGCCTGCGGCCATGGCTGATGCCGCGCGGCGGCTTCTATCTCTGGTGCAGCCTGCCGGACGGGCGGGACGCCGCCGACGTCGCCCGCGCGGCACTTCGCGAGAATGTCGTGCTCGCCCCCGGCAACGTGTTCAGCGCCTCCCGGTCGGCGTCCGGGTTTCTGCGCTTCAACGCCGCCCAGATGGGCGACCCCCGCATCTTCGACGTCCTGAAGCGCGCGATGGCGAATACTCCCTCTCTAACCCTCTAGGGGACTTTCGCCACCGCCTTGTGCAGTGCCTGCAGCAGCGTGTCGATCTGGTAGGGTTTCGACAGCACCGCGATGCCTTCGGTGCGCGCCACATCCTCGCTGTAGCCGGTGGTCAGCACCACCGGCAGGCCGGGGCGCAGGATCGCCGCCTCGCGGCTGAGGTCGATGCCGCTCAGCCGCCCCGGCATCACCACGTCGGAAAAGAGCAGGTCGATCCGCTCGTCGCCGGCCAGCAGCGGCAGCGCCTCGTCGGCGGAGCCGGCGCGCAGAACGGTCCAGCCGCTCTCCTCCAGCGCCGCCGCGACGGAGGACGCGACGACCGGATCGTCCTCCACCATCAGCACCCGCGCGCCCCCGATGAACGGCCCCGACGCATCGGCGAAAGCGGCCGGCGCCCTCGGCACACCGGCCGTGGCCCGCAGCAGCAGGACGATGCGGGTTCCCTCCCCCGGCCGGCTTTCGATCCAGACGGTACCGCCCGCCTGCCGCGCCAGCCCGTAGACCTGCGCCAGACCGAGGCCGGAGCCCTTGCCGACCTCCTTGGTGGTAAAGAAGGGGTCGAAGGCCTTCGCCGCCACCTCCGGCGCCATTCCGGTCCCGGTGTCGGCGACCGTCAGACGCAGGAACTCCCCTTCCAATCCCGATGCGTCGCCGGGACCGAGCGTCCGGTTCTCCGCCTCGATGGACAGCGTGCCGCCCTCCGGCATCGCGTCGCGCGCGTTCACCGCCATGTTGATCAGCGCCAGCTCGAACTGCGTCGGGTCCGCCTCGATCGGGCGGAGGCCGGGGGCGAAGCGGGTTTCCAGCCGGATGTCGGCGCGGAGTGCGCGTTCCAGCAGTCCGGCCATGCCGAGCACGCGGTCGCGCACGTCGATCGGTTCCGGGCGCAGGCTGTCGCGGCGGGCGAAGCCCATCAGCTGCTGGACCAGCTTGGCGCCGCGGTCGACCGCCTGCATGCCCGCCTCCAGCAGCGGCGCCAGCTTCGGCTCGGCGCTGCGGCGGCCGATCATCGTCAGGCAGCTGCTGAGCGCCTGCAGCAGGTTGTTGAAGTCGTGCGCCACGCCGCCGGTCAGCTGGCCGACCGCCTCCATCTTCTGCGCCTGACGCAGCTGGTCCTCGGCGCGGCGCAGCGCCACCTCGGAGTCCTTGCGCGCCGTCACGTCACGCCCCACCGCATGGATGAAGCGGTCGTCCGGCACCGCGGTCCACGAGATCCAGCGATAGGATCCGTCCCTGTGGCGATAGCGGTTCTCGAACCGCAGGGTGGTCAGGCCGGATTCCAGCCGGCCGGCCTCCGCCACCGTCGCCGCGCGGTCGTCGGGATGGACGAATTCGAGGAACGCCACGTTCTGCAGTTCCGCCTCTTCCCAGCCCAGCAGGGTGGTCCAGGCCGGGTTGACCGCGACGATCGTGCCGTCGAACCGTGCCACCAGCATGATGTCGGTCGACAGCCGCCACATGCGGTCGCGGTCGGCGGTCCGCTCCGCCACGCGCTGCTCCAGCGTCGCGTTCAGCGCGCGCAGGGCATCTTCGGCGCGCTTGCGGTCGGTGATGTCGTAACAGGCGCCGAGAATCCGCGTCCCGTCCCCGTCCCGGCCCCCTGTGATCGCCTGCGCCCGCCGGGCGATCCAGCGCTCCGCCCCGCTGTCCGGCCGATTGATGCGGTATTCCACATAGCCCAGCCCATC
Source organism: uncultured Azospirillum sp. (assembly GCF_946480385.1). The sequence continues at coordinate 26,477 of NZ_CAMLJP010000046.1, read as the reverse complement.
CGTCGGCACCTGTCCGGGCCGCAACGTGTTCAGATTGGCGCGGTCGTCCGGGTGGATCAGGGCGACCAGTTCCTCCAGCGGCACCAGCGGGCGTTCCGTGATGCCCCACAGCCGGCAGAATTGGGGCGACACCGCCAGCATGCCGTCGGCGCGCAGTTCGAAGGTGCCGACCCCGCCGGCATCCTGGGCGATGTGCAGCCGCTGCTGGCTCTCGCGCAGCGCCTCCTCCGTCCGCTTCATGCCCGTCACGTCGCTGCCCTGGACGAACATGCCCATGACCCGGCCCTGGTCGTCGCGGATCGGCTGGAAGACGAAGGTGACGAAGCGCTCCTCCAGCGGCGCGCCGGGCCGCCGGGCAATCCGCGCCGGCATCCCCTCGCCGACGAAGGGCTCCCCCGTCGCATAGACCTGATCGGCCAGTTCGAAGAAGCCCTGGCCGACGATCTCCGGCAGCGCCTCCCGCGCCGGTTTGCCGATGATGTCGCGGCGGCCGATCAGGTCGAAATAGGCATCGTTCGCCATCTCATAGACATGGTCTGGCCCTCGCCAGACATACATGAAGCCCGGTGCCTGCCGGAACAGCGCCCGCAACCGCTCCCCCTCCGCCCGCAGCCGCTCGTTGGCCCGCCGCACCTCCTCGTCCGCCTGCACGCGCTCCACCGCCGCCGTGGTCTCGGCAACGATGCACAGGAAGCCGCCGGCCCGCCCGGCCTCATCGGTGACCGGCGTGTAGGAGAAGGTGAAATAGCAGTCCTCGACCGCTCCGTTCCGCTCCAGCGGGATCAGCAGATCCTCATGCAGAAACGGGACGCCGTCATAGGTGCGTCGGACGAAATCGCGTACCTGCGGCCAAGCGTCGGGCCAGACCTCCCTCATCGGCCGGCCCAGCGCCTGCGGATGGCGGGCTCCCAGAATGTCCAGATAGGCGTCGTTGTAGAGGAATGTGACGTCCGATCCCCAACCGACGAACATCGCCTGCCGCGACCGCAGCATCAGACCGACCGTGAAACGAAGCTCCTGCGGCCAGCCGTCAATCGGGCCGAGCGGCGTGGCCGCCCAGTCATGGCCGCGCATGAGCGCAGCCATCTCTCCCGCCCCGGCCGGAAAGACAGGCGGAGACAGGACAGGCGGAGACTCCCCGGCCGATGGAGGGCTCACCGGCGCCGTCCGGCGCCGGTAGGAAGCGGATAAGCTTGGACGTTCATCAAAGCTGTCGAATGATCAGGGTCGAATTGACAGCCTTATCCCACGCAAACGGAGCATCGTGATAGCTGTCCAATCGTCAGCCCACCGTCCGCCTGCCCGCGACCGCATGGTAAATCCACAGGACGACGATGGCGCCAAAGATGGCGACCAGAATGCTCCAGATGTTGAAGCCGGTGATGCCGGCGCCGCCGACGATGCTCACAAGGAAGCCGCCGACCAGCGCGCCGACGATCCCCAGCACGATGTCCATGACGATGCCCTGACCGGAATTGTTCACGATCTTGGAGGCGATGAATCCCGCGATCAGACCCAGAATGATCCAAGCGATGATACCCATGGCCGCTACTCCTTTGCGGTGAGTGGTGGTTGGTTTCGGCTGCGGCCGTATCGCCTCCACAGGACATTGATTTCCGAACCGAGGAGGATCACCAGCCCGGCGATGTAGAGCCAGAGCATCAGCGTAATGACCGCGCCGATGCTGCCGTAGGTGGCGTCGTAATCGGCGAAATGGCCGGCATAGAGCGAGAAGCCGAGCGAGGCGGCGATCAGCAGGGCGGCGCCGACCACGCTGCCGGGGGTGATGAAGACGAAGCGTTCCCTGACGTTCGGGCCATAGCGGTAGATCACCGCCAGGCCCAGCAGCAGGGCCAGGACGATGATGACCCAGCGGAAAGTCGCGAAAAATGTCAGCAGCACGCCGGAAAAGCCGTACCGGTTGCCGATCCAGTCCTGCAGGATGCCGCCCAGCACGATCAGCGAGAAGGCGCCGATCACCAGCACTTCGAACAGCAGGCTCAATCCCAGCGCCACCAGACGCGCGCGGACGAAGCTGCGCGCCTCCTTGACGTCGTAGGTGATGTTGAGCTGCTGCATGATGGCATACATGCCGGTGGTGGTCGCCCACACCGTTCCCAACAGTCCGAAGGACAGCAAGCCGCCGCGCCGCTCACCGGTCACCTGCCCCACCACGTCGCGGACCATGCCGGACGCCTGATCCGGCAGCGCCTGCCCCAGCAGATCCATGATCGCCTGATCCACATTGTCGATGGGCAGGTAAGGGATGATGCTCATCGTCGCGATCAGCGCCGGAAACAGGGCGAGCGTCAGGTAGAAGCCGAGCGCGGCGGCCCCGTTGAAGACATTGTCCTCGGTGGTGGCATGATAGAGATCCCGGAGGAATCGTCCGGGAGAGACCTCCGGCAGCATGAAGGATTCCCTGGTCGGCGCGGAAGCATGGTGGCGAGAGGACGGCCCCGCGGCGCCTTTGCCGCGGGGCCTTGCGTCCTCAGCTCTTGTCACGCATGGCGTCCTTGGCGCTGCCGACGGCGTTTTTGGCCTCGCCCTTCATCTTGTCGGCCGCGCCTTCGGCCTTCATCTTCTCGTCGCCGGTGACCTCGCCGACGCCCTTCTTGACGCTGCCCTTGGCCTTGTCCATGGCGCCTTCGACGCGATCCTTGTCCATGACGTCCTCCTGAGTTCGGTGGTTCGACCGGCGTTCAGACCGGCCTTCGTCACTAACAACGCACGAGCGGGCGGATCGTTACCGTCAGAGCGGCTGTGACATCGCCAGCGCCGACGGTTCGGCCGCCTCGCCGGCCAATTCCCTGGCCGGCGCCGTCGCCAGCGCCGTCTGCAGATACTCCAGGAACGCCCGCTCGGCGCGGTTCAGCTTGGCCTGCTCGTTCCAGATCAGGTGGACGTTGACCGGGGCGATGCCTTCGTAGGGCGGCAGTTCCCACAACAGCCCGTCACCGACGTCGCGGGCGGCGATGTGTTCCGGCAGCGGGCCGATGCCGAGGCCGCAGACGATCATGCGGCGCACCTCCTCCAGATTGGCCGAGGATGCGACGACGCGGCCGGCGAATCCCTCCCGCGCGCGGAACAGGGTCAGCGGCGACAGGGCGCCGTCGATCTGGTCGGAGGTGAAGGAGACGAAATTCTCGTGCCGCAGTTCGGCGATATCGATGTCGTGCTGGCCGAACAGCCGGAATCCGGGACCGCAATAGAGCCGGTAGGTCTGGCGCAGGAAGATCTGGCTGGACAGTCCGGGGATCGGTTCGCGCAGCAGGCAGATCGCCATGGCGCCGACCCGCTGCTGCAACGCGATGTGCGCGTCGGCCGAGGCCATCACGTCGATGCGGAAGGTCACCTGCGGGTACATCCGGTGAAACTCCCGCAGCGAGCGGTCGAGCAGCGGGGTCTGGATGCGGCTGGTCATCAGGATATGGACATGGCCGCTGATCTCGTCCTTGGCGTCGCGCACCAGGGCACCCAGGCGGGACACGGTGGCATGGATCGACACCGCCTCGTCATAGACCTGCTCGCCGGCGGCGGTGACGGCGAAGCGTCCGGGGCCACGATCGATCAGGGTGCGACCAAGCTGTTCCTCCAGCCGCTTCAGCGCGAGGCTGACCGCCGGCTGCGTCAAAAACAGGCGGACGGCGGCCTTGGTGAAGCTGCCCTCCTGCACGATCACCATGAAGGTGCGCAGCAGGTTCCAGTCCATCTGCTGGCCCAGACGGGCCAATGCCTGCCGTTCCGCCTCGCTTTCCGCCAATGCCCTGCCCTCTCCGTCGCTGCCCGATTCCGGTGCATCCCTGCCGCCGCCCAAATTCTACGCACATGAATGCGCTGTGAGCAACTGCGGCATAAATCAGATTCATGGGCGAAATGAAAAATGCTTATTTGCCTGATCGATTTGGCACCTGCCTAATCGACACATGGCGACCCTCAAACATCGCCAAGCCGGACACTGCATAACGCGCCGATATGGCGGTCATATCCATTTGGGATAGGCCGCAACGCAACCGCTTCATCTTTTTCCACTCACCCGCGCAATCATGCCGCAGTGGCGAAGAGAATTGGGCAGAGGATTCTGAATGACACGAGATACGGCAGCCAGTCTCGACCATGCCTTGCCGGATCCCGGCCTGCGCGCCGCGATCCTGGATGCCGCCGACGCGGCGCAGGGCGGGTGCGTCGCGCATCTCTCCGACCTCGTCCGTCAGCCGTCGCTGCTGGGGGAGGAATCCTCAGCGCAGGCGCTGATGGCCGACCGCTTCGCCGCGCTGGGGTTGGAGGTCGACCGCTTCGACATCGACGAGCAGGCGATCTCCCGCCTGCCGGGCTTCTCGCCGCCGGTTCTGCCCGGCGCCTATGCCGGACGCGAGAATGTCGTCGGCGTGCACAAGCCGCGCGAGGCGAAAGGCCGCTCGCTGATCCTGAACGGCCACATCGACGTGGTGCCGGCCGGCCCGGCGGAGCTGTGGACCACCCCGCCCTTCGAACCGCGCATCGCCGACGGTCGCCTCTACGGCCGCGGCGCCGGCGACATGAAGGCCGGCATCGCCGCCTACACCGCCGCCTTCGCCGCCTTGCGCACGCTGGGCTACCAGCCGGCCGCCCCGGTCTATCTGCAGTCGGTGATCGAGGAGGAGTGTACCGGCAACGGCGCTCTCGCCTGCCTGCACCGCGGCTACCGCGCCGACGCCGCCGTGATCCCGGAGCCGTTCAACCATTCCATCTCCGTCGCCCAGGTCGGGGTGATGTGGCTGCGGCTGGTGCTGACCGGCACGCCGGCCCATGTGCTGGACACCTCGGCCGGCGTCAACGCCATCGAGGCGGCCTATGCCCTGGCCGCCCACCTGAAGGCGCTGGAGGTGCGGTGGAACGAGCCGTCCTGCCGCCACCCCGCCTTCTGCGGCCACGCCCATCCCGTCAACGTCAATCTCGGCCGGATCGAGGGCGGTGAGTGGCCGTCGTCAGTCCCGACGCGCTGCGCGCTCGACCTCCGGCTCGGCTTCTTCCCCGGGCAGGAGCCGGAGGCGGTCCGCGCCGAGGTCACCCGGGCGGTGGAGCAGGCGCGCTCCACCGACCCGGCCCTGTCCGGCGTCGGCATCGAGTTGCAATGGAACGGCTTCCAGGCCGCCGGCTGCGAGATCGACCCGGCCCATCCGCTGGTCACCATGCTGGCCGACAGCCATCGCGCCGTGCGCGGCGGCGATCCGGAGCTGGTGGCGCTGACCTGCACCACCGACGCCCGCTTCTTCCAGCTCTATGGCGACACGCCCGCCACCTGCTACGGGCCAGAGGCGACGCGCATCCACGGCATCGACGAGTCGGTGTCGCTGGACAGCCTGCGCGACGTGACCCGCGTGCTGGCGCTGTTCATCGCCGGCTGGTGCGGCCTGGAATCCATCTGACCTCTTATCCGACGAGACCCGCCCGATGATCGCCGCCACCTTGAAAGCGAACGCCGCCCACGCCCCCCACGCCACGCGCGACTGCTCCGACGTGGAGTGGAAGGTGCGCGCCGATCTGGCCGCCGCCTACCGGCTGTTCGACCGGCTGGGCATGACCGACCTGATCTACACCCACATGTCGGCGCGCATTCCCGACACGCCCGACCATTTCCTGATCAACCCCTATGGCCTGATGTTCCACGAGGTGACGCCCGACAACCTCGTGAAGGTCGACATCGACGGCAATCTGGTGGACGGGCGCGAAGGCGACGCCATCAACCCGGCCGGCTTCACCATCCACAGCGCGGTGCACCACGCCCGCCCGGACGTCGGCGCGGTCATCCACCTGCACACCGACGCCGGCATGGCGGTCAGCGCCCAGGCCGACGGGCTGCTGCCGATCACCCAGCATTCGCTGCGCTGGTACAACCGCCTCGCCTACCACAGCTACGAAGGCATCGCTTTGGATCTGGCGGAGCGGGAACGGCTGGTCGCCGATCTCGGCGGCCATCACAGCATGATCCTGCGCAACCACGGCCTGCTGACCGTCGGCCAGGACGTCGCCGAGGCGGCGGTGCTGATGTACTACCTGGAGCAGGCCTGCAAGCAGCAGATCATGGCGATGGCCGGCGGCCGGCCGCTGATCACTCCGTCGCCGGAGGTCTGCGAGCACACCGCCCGCCAATATGAACGCGCCTATCCCCGCGCCGGCGTCCTGGAATGGGACGCCCTGCTGCGCTGGCTCGACAGCACATCCGGCCCCGTCGGGCCGCGGTGATCTACCCGCCTTTCCGAAAAGAACAACGAAGACGACAGGGTCGCTAACACCACCGACACACTTCTGGAGACGAGGACACCCGATGACCAGACGCCTTACCGGTATCCCCGCCAGCTTCCGCCGAAATTTTCAGGGCGGTTTCACCCGCGGGTTCCACCGCGCCGCCGCCGCCGGCCTGCTGGCCGCGGCACTCGCCATTCCCGGCACGGCCGCCCTGGTCGCCGCCCCGGCCATGGCCCAGGAGACCCCTGTCCGCGGCGGTGTCCTCAACTCCATCGTGCAGCCGGAGCCGCCGACCCTGATGCTGGGCCTGAACCAGCAGGGTCCGACCCAGACCGTCGCCGGCAAGATCTATCAGGGCCTGCTGACCTACGATCAGAAGCTGAACCCGATGCCGTCGCTGGCCAAGAGCTGGACGATTTCGCCGGACGGGCTGACCTACACCTTCAAGCTGTTCGAGAACGTCAAGTGGCACGACGGCAAGCCCTTCACCGCCAATGACGTCGTCTTCACCACCTCCAAGTTCCTGATGGAGGTCCACCCGCGCGCCCGCGCCGTGTTCAGCCGCTGTGAATCGATCACGGCGCTGGACGACCACACCGTCGAGTTCAAGCTGAAGGAGCCGTTCCCGGCCTTCATCCAGGCCTTCGAGGTGTCGTCGGCGCCGATGGTCCCGGCCCACATCTACGAGGGCAGCGATTACCGGGCCAACCCGGCCAACAACACTCCCATCGGCACCGGCCCGTTCAAGCTGAAGGAATGGGTGAAGGGCAGCTATATCCAACTCGTCCGCAACGAGGATTACTTCAAGGAAGGCCTGCCCTATCTCGACGGCATCACCTTCCGCGTGATCCCCGACGCCGCCAGCCGCTCGCTGGCGCTGGAAAGCGGTCAGGTGCAGCAGACCCAGTACAGCGACCTGGAGCCCTTCGAGGTTCCGCGCATGAAGACGCTGCCCAACCTGACCATGACCACCGCCGGCTACGAGTTCGTGGCGCCGATGGCGTGGCTGGAGATCAACCACCGCGTCAAGCCGCTGGACGACAAGCGCTTCCGCAAGGCCATCGCCTATGCGATCGACCGCAAGTTCATCCGCGATAAGATCTGGTTCGGCCTCGGCCGCGTGCCGACCGGTCCGATCAACTCGGTGGTCAAGTTCTACGACCCCAAGGTGACGACCTACGAGCCGAATCCGGAGAAGGCCAAGGCCCTGCTGGATGAGATGGGTCTGAAGCCCAACGGCCAGGGCGTGCGCGCCACCGTCAAGATCATGCCGATGCCCTACGGCGAGACCTGGACCCGCCTGGGCGAGTACCTGAAGCAGTCGCTGTCCAAGGTCGGCATCGCCGTGGTTCTGGAAAGCACCGACGCCGCCGGCTGGGCGCAGCGCGTCGCCAACTGGGATTACGAGATCACCACCAACTTCCTCTACCAGTACGGCGACCCGGCGCTGGGCGTCGCCCGCACCTACATCTCGTCGAACATCCGCAAGGGCGTGCTGTTCACCAACACCATGGGCTATTCCAACCCGAAGGTTGACGAGCTGTTCGCCAAGGCCTCGCAGGAGATCGACCCGGCCAAGCGCCAGGAGCAGTACAGCGAGGTCCAGCGCATCCTGTCCGACGACCTGCCGGTGGTCTGGCTGCTGGAGATGGAGTTCCCGACCTTCCTCGACAAGCGGGTGAAGAACGCCAACACGACGGCCATCGGTGTCAACGACACCTATGAGAGCGTCTGGCTGGCGAAGTAACGAGTTGACGACGCGGCCCCCTCCCTAACCCTCCCCCACCTTCGGTGGGAGAGGGGACTGCCGCTGCAATGCGAATTCACCCCTCTCCCGCGATCGGACCGGCCTTCGGCCGGCCGAGGGCGGGGGAGGGAGGGACCCGCGGCGGAGCCGTGGGAGGGAGGGGGCCCACTCCGCAAGTTAGGAACCTGCCCATGCTGGGATTAGCCCAACTCTTCGCGAGCCGCCTGGTCAAGGCCGCCGCGATCCTGATCGCCATCGTGGTGATGAACTTCTTCCTCGTCCATGCCGCCCCCGGCGACCCGGCCATGGTGATGGCGGGCGAGGCGGGAGCCGCCGACGAAAAGTTCGTGACGCAGCTGCGCGAGCAGTTCGGGCTCGACCGGCCGCTCTACGAACAGCTCGGCACCTATGTCGGCAAGGTCGTGCAGGGCGATCTCGGCTTCTCCTACCGGCAGCAGCGGCCGGTCTGGGACATCCTGGCGGAACGGCTGCCGGCCACGCTGGTGCTGACGCTGACCGCCTTCATCCTGGCGCTCGCCGCAGGTGTGGCGCTGGGCACGCTGGCGGCGGTCACCGTCGGCACCTGGGCCGACAGCGCCATCACCATCGTGGCGCTCCTGGCCTACGCCACCCCGATCTACTGGATCGGCCTGATGCTGAGCCTGTTCTTCTCCATCCAGCTCGGCTGGCTGCCGGCCTTCGGCTACGAGACCATCGGCGCCGGCTATACCGGGCTTGCCCATGTCGCGGACGTGGCGGTCCACCTGATCCTGCCGGTCATCACGCTGGCGCTGTTCTACATGGCGAGCTACGCCCGCCTGACCCGCGCCTCGATGCTGGAGGTGCGCAGCCTCGACTTCGTCAAGACCGCCAAGGCCAAGGGCCTGTCGCAGAGCCGCATCGTCACCCGCCATGTCCTGCGCAACGCCATCCTGCCGGTCATCACCGTGGCGGGCATCCAGGCAGGCCAGCTGGTCGGCGGCTCGATCCTGATCGAGACGGTGTTCGCCTGGCCCGGCATCGGCCGGCTGGCCTTCGAGGCGGTGCTGCAGCGCGACTATCAGGTGCTGCTGGGCATCTTCCTGGTCACGTCGATCATGGTGATCCTCTTCAACATCCTGACCGACATCCTCTACGGCCTCGTCGATCCGCGCATCCAGGTGTCGCAATGATGAAATCCGATTTCTGGCGGGCCTTCGCCCGCAACAAGGGCGCGGTCCTGGGGCTGGTGATCCTGGCAGCAATCGTCGTGCTGGCCGTCTTCGCCTCCGTCCTGTTCCCCGGCGATCCGTGGGACATGGCGACGGCGCCCTTCCAGCCGCCGCTGTCCGACGACGCGCTTCTGGGATCCGACATGCTGGGCCGCGACATCGCGTCCGGCATCGCCCACGGGGCGCGAGTGTCGCTGCTGATCGGCCTGACCTCCACCGCCGCCGCTCTCGCCATCGGTGTCACGCTGGGGGCGCTGGCCGGCTTCCATGGCGGCAAGGTGGACGACGCCATCATGCGCTTCACCGAGCTGTTCCAGACCATCCCCAACTTCGTGCTGGCCGTGGTGCTGGTCGCCATTTTCACGCCGAGCCTGACCACCATCGTGCTCGCCATCGCCATCGTCAGCTGGCCGCCGCTGGCCCGCCTCGCCCGCGCCGAGTTCCTCAGCCTGCGCACCCGCGAGTTCGTCCAGGCCGCCATCACCACCGGCCAGAGCAACACCAGCATCATCCTGCGCCAGATCCTGCCCAACAGCCTGTCGCCGATCATCGTTTCGGCCTCGCTGATGGTGGCAACCGCCATCCTGCTGGAAAGCTCGCTGAGCTTCCTCGGCCTCGGCGATCCGAACGCGATGAGCTGGGGCTACATGATCGGTGCCGCCCGCACGGTGATCCGGCAGGCCTGGTGGATGAGCGTCTTCCCAGGCCTTGCCATCGTGCTGACCGTGCTGGCGCTGAACCTCGTCGGCGAGGGGCTGAACGACGCCCTGAACCCGAAGCTCGCCCGGTCGCGCGGGTGACGCGATGAGCCTGTCCGAACTGACCCGCACCGCGACGGAGACCGCAGCCATGACGACCACGCCTCTTCTCGATGTGCGCGGCCTCAGCATTGCGCTGCCGCCGGGCGCCGACCGCCCGCTGGCGGTGGACAACCTGACCTTCACCCTGAACCCCGACGAGATCCTCTGCGTGGTCGGCGAGTCCGGCTCCGGCAAGTCGATGACCGCGCATGCGATGATGGGCCTGCTGCCCGCCCCGCATGTCCGCGTCGCCGGCGGCAGCCTGCTGTTCAAGGGCAAGGACGTGCTGACCATGCCGGAGGCGGAGCAGCGCGCCCTTCGCGGCGGCCGCATCGCCATGGTCTTCCAGGAGCCGATGACGGCGCTGAACCCGCTGATGCGGGTCGGCCGCCAGATCGGCGAGAGCTTGCGCGAGCACACCGACCTGCCCGCCCCCGCCCGCCGCGCCCGCGTGGTGGAGCTTCTGGCCCAGGTCGGCCTGCCCAACCCGGCCGAACTGGCCGAAGCCTATCCCTTCCGCCTGTCGGGCGGCCAGCGCCAGCGCGTGATGATCGCCATGGCGCTTGCCTGCCAGCCCGACATCCTGATCGCCGACGAGCCGACCACGGCGCTGGACGTCACCACCCAGAAGCAGATCCTCGACCTGATCCGCTCGATTCAGGCCGAACGCCACATGGGCATGATGTTCATCACCCACGACTTCGGCGTGGTGGCGGAGATCGCCCACCGGGTGGCGGTGATGCGCCACGGCAAGCTGGTGGAATACGGCCCGGCGTCCGACGTGCTGAACCGGCCGCAGCATCCCTACACCCGCCAGCTGATCGCCTCGGTCCCGCACTACATCGAGCATCGCGACGATCATGCCAAGGCGGGCGCGCCGCTGCTGGTCGCCGACAAGGTGCGCAAGGTCTTCCATGTCGGCGGCGGCCTGTTCAAAAAGTCGAAGGAGGTGGTTGCCGGCGACGACCTGTCGCTGACCATCCACCCCGGCGAGACGGTGGGTCTGGTCGGCGAATCCGGATCGGGCAAATCGACGCTCGGCCGCTCCATCGTCGGCCTCATCAAGCCGGATTCGGGACGCATCCTGTTCCAGGGCACCGACCTGCTGTCGCTCGACCGCAAGGGCTTCCGGCCCTATCGCCGGGCGGTGCAGATGGTGTTCCAAGACCCCTACGCCTCTCTGAACCCGCGCCACCGCGTCGGCGACATCGTGGCCCAGGGGCCGGTCGCCTTCGGCGAGGACCGGGGCAAGGCGCTGGCCCGCGCGCGGGAATTGCTGGCGATGGTCGGCCTCGACGGCTCGGCCGCCGACCGCTTCCCGCACGAGTTCTCCGGCGGCCAGCGCCAGCGGATCGGCATCGCCCGCGCACTCGCCATGGAGCCGAAGCTGCTGGTCGCCGACGAGCCGGTGTCCGCCCTCGACGTCTCGGTTCAGGGGCAGGTTCTTGAGTTGCTGGACGACATCCGCAAGCGGCTGAACCTCGCCATGCTGTTCATCACCCACGATCTGCGGGTGGCCGCCCAGGTCTGCGACACCATCGCCGTGATGCGCCGCGGCAAGATCGTCGAGTTGGGCACCGCGCGGGAGGTGTTCACCCATCCGCGCGACGCCTACACCCGCAGCCTGCTCGACGCCATTCCCGGCAAGGGGTGGCAGATTCCGGACGACCTGCAACAAGTCCCGGCGGGAGCGCACTGAATGAAGGTCGCCATCATCGGGGCCGGTGCGGTCGGCGGTCTGCTGACCGCCCGGCTAGGCGCGACGGAGGCGGAGGTGACTTTGGTCGCCCGGCCGAACTCCGCCGCCGCCATCCGCCGCAACGGCCTGACCATGGTGACGCCGCTGAACCGCGTCGCCCGCCTGAACCCGCGCGTCACCGACGACAGCCTGTCGCTCGGGCCGCAGGATCTGGTGTTCCTCTGCGTCAAGTCCCATGCCCTGCGCGGCACCATCGACACGCTGACCCCGCTGCTGGGGCCGGAGACCGCCATCGTGCCGATGGTCAACGGCATCCCCTGGTGGTATCCGCACCGCCAGCCGGAGCCTTTGGCCGACCGGTCGCTCGCCAGCATCGATCCCGACGGGCTACTGTGGCGCTCCATCGACCCCGACCGCGTGGTCGGCGCGACGACCTTCGTCGCCGTGGAGGGCGATGGCCCCTGCCGCCTGCGCCATGTCAGCGACCAGCGCTTCGTCTTCGGCGATGTCGCCGGCCGCGACAACCTGGCGGTCGACCGCATCGTCACGCTGTTCGGGCAGGCAGGCTTCCAGCCGGCGAAGACCGCGGACATTCGCCAAGCGATCTGGGTGAAGCTGTGGGGCAACCTCGCCTTCAACCCGCTGAGCGTGCTGACGGGATCGACGCTCGGCCGCCTGTGCAACGATCCCGGCACCCGCGAGACCGGCCGCGCCATGATGCTGGAGGCCAAGGCGGTGGCCGAAAAGCTGGGCGTGGTCTTCACCACCAGCGTCGACGAACGCATCGCCATGGCCGCCGGCGTCGGCGACTTCAAGACCTCGATGCTACAGGACTACGAGGCCGGCCGCCGGCTGGAGCTGGAGGCGATCCTCGGCTCGGTGATCGAACTGGCGGAGCGCACCGGCGTGCATGTGCCGATGCTGCGCGCGGTGCTGGCAATGGTCGACCTGCGGGCGCGGGAGCGGCGGGAAGTGGCGGCTTGAGCCAGCACCCCGCCCCCACCCAACAATAGCAAATACCCCTGGAGTCTCCCCATGCCCCTCCCCTCCAACCTGCCGATCGACGCCGACCGCCTGTGGGACAGCCTCGCCGAAATGGCGAAGATCGGCGCCACCGCGAAAGGCGGCAGCTGCCGCCTCGCATTGTCGGACGAGGACAAGGCCGGCCGCGACCTGTTCGTCTCCTGGTGCGAAGCCGCCGGCTGCACCGTGACTGTCGACCGCATCGGCAACATCTTCGCCCGCCGCAAGGGCCGTGACGACGCCCTGCCCCCGGTGGTGATGGGCAGCCATCTCGACACCCAGCCGACCGGCGGACGCTTCGACGGCGTGTTCGGCGTGCTGGCGGCGCTGGAGGTGGTGCGCTCGCTGAACGACCGCGGGGTGGAAACCCTGCACCCGGTCGAGGTCGCGGTGTGGACCAACGAGGAAGGCTCGCGCTTCTCGCCGCCAATGATGGGCTCCGGTGTCGTCACCGGCGTCTTCACCTTGGACGAGATTCTCGACAAGGTGGGGCAGGACGGCGCCCGTCTCGGCGACGAGCTGGTCCGCACCGGCTATGCCGGCGAGGCTCCCGTCGATCACCCGATGCGCGCCTATCTGGAGGCCCACATCGAACAGGGTCCGGTGCTGGAGGTCGAGTGCAAGGAGATCGGCGTCGTCACCGGCGCCCAGGGCCAGCGCTGGTACGAGGTGACGGTGACGGGGGTGGAGGCGCATGCCGGCCCGACGCCGATGCGCCTGCGCCGCGACGCGCTGGTCGCCGCCTCGGCGATGGTGCAGGCGGTGCAGCGCGTCGGGCTGGAGACCGCGGGCGACCCCTGCGCCACCGTCGGCATCCTCGATGTCCACCCGCATTCGCGCAACGTCATCCCCGGCCGCGTCTTCTTCACCGTCGACCTGCGCCACCCGAACGCCGACACATTGGCCGACATGGACCGCCGTTTCCGCGCCGCCGTCGCCGAAATCGCCGAGCAGCAGGGGGTGAGTGCCGAGATCGCCGATTTCTGGCATTTCCCGCCGACGCCCTTCGCCAAGCCGCTGGTCGACCGCGTGCGCGAGGCCGCCGCCGGCTTCGGCTTCAGCCACCGCGACATCGTGTCGGGCGCCGGCCATGACGCGGTCTATGTGGCGGGCAAGGTGCCGACGGCGATGATCTTCATCCCCTGCGAGGACGGCATCAGCCACAACGAGGTCGAGAACATCTCCCCCGCCGACGGCGCCCGCGGTGCCGCCGTGCTGTTCGAAACACTGGTCGCCACGGCCGGACGGCCCTGAGCACGTTCGCTCTCTGGAGAGTCCCCCCATGAAGTTCGTCCATCACCCCGACGCCGCCCTGCACCGCCCCGCCACCTACTTCAACAAGGGCCTGCTGCGCGCCCTGCCGGAGAAGCCGGAGCGGGTCGGCGCGCTGGCCTCGCTGATCGAGAAGCGGGGCGAGACGCTGATCCGGCCCGACGACTACGGTTCCGCCCCGCGCGCCGCCGTGCACACCCCCGCCTATCTCGCCTTCCTGGAGACGGCGCATGCGCGCTGGGTGGCGGAGGGCGACATGGGCGACGTGGTGCTGCCCAACGTCCACCGCATGCAGGCCGCCCCCAACTACCCGACCAGCATCGTCGGTCAAGCCGGCTGGCACATGTTCGACACCGCCTGCCCGATCGGCGAGGGCACCTGGGCCGCCACCTGCGCCGCGACCAACGCCGCCATCCATGCGGCCAAGCTGGTCGCGTCCGGCGAGGACACCGCGACCTACGCGCTGTGCCGGCCGCCGGGGCACCATGCCACCCGCGATATGGCCGGCGGCTTCTGCTACCTGAACCATGTCGCCATCGCGGCGGAGTCGGTCCTGCCGACGCTGCGCGCGCAGGGGCGGCCGGCGCGCGTCGCCATCATCGACGTGGACGTGCATCACGGCAACGGCACGCAGGACATCTTCTATGAGCGCGACGACGTGTTCTTCGTCTCGGTGCACGGCGACCCGGCGGAGTTCTATCCGCACATGGCCGGCTACGCGCAGGAACGCGGCATCGGCCGCGGCGAGGGCTATAACCTGAACCTGCCGCTGCCAATCGGCAGCGACGAGGCGACGGTTCTGGCGACCATCGGCCACGGGCTCGACGCGATCCGGCGGTTCGCGCCGGAGATGCTGTTCGTCTCGCTGGGCTTCGACACCTTCATCAACGATCCGCTCGCCGCCTTCGGCGTCACCACGCCGGGCTTCGCCCGGATGGGCGCGCTGATCGCCGCCGCCGGCCTGCCGACGGTGCTGGTGCAGGAAGGCGGTTACGCCATCGACGACCTGTCCGCCAACCTGTCCAGCTTCCTTGACGGGTTTGAAGGCAAGACAGCGGCATGACCGCCATCGCCGCCACCGGAGCCGGCCGCGACCCGGTCAAATACCTGCTGATCGCCGTCATCAGCCTGTTCTGGGGCCTGAACTGGCCGGCGGTGAAGACGATCCTGACGCAGGTGCCGATCTTCAGCCTGCGCGCCATCGGCTTCACCGCCGGGGCGGTGCTGCTTCTGGGGGCGGCGCGTCTGGCCGGGCACCGGCTGCGGGTGGAGCGGGGGGAATGGCCGGCGCTGGTGGCGGCTGGGCTGTGCAACGTGCTGGTCTTCAACCTGTGCACGGCGCTCGGGCAAAGCCTGATGGCGACCTCGCAGGCGGCCATCGTCGCCTTCACCATGCCGGTGTGGGCGACGCTGCTGGCGATCCCGCTGCTGGGCGAACGGCCGGGACCGCGCCAGATCGTCGGGCTGGCCTGCGGGCTGTCCGGGCTCCTGGTGCTGCTGGGGCCGGAGGCGCTATCGGCGCCGCCATCGGCGCTGTTGGGTCCGGCGGTGATGCTGGTGGCGGCGGTCGCCTGGGCGCTCGGCACTATCGTGATGAAGCGGCGGGTCTGGCGCACCCACCCGATGGTCATCACCGGCTGGCAATATGTGCTCTGCGCCCTGCCGATGATCGGCCTTGCGGCGACGGAGGCGCGGCCGGCGCTGTCCGAGCTTCACCCCGCCGTCTGGGTCGGCTTCGCCTGGCACATCGTCTGCTCGATCTGTGTGGCGCAGGCGCTGTGGTACGTCACCGTCCGCCGCCTGACGGTGGGCGAGGCGGCGGTCAGCACCTTGCTGATCCCGGTCGTCGGCGTCGGCGGCGCCGTGCTGCTGCTGGGCGACCCGGTGACGCCACGGCTGGCCGCGGCCCTGGTGCTGATCCTCGCCGCCGTCGCCTGCGTGCTGGGTCCGAAGCCGGCTGGGCGCTGAGTCACCCCAGCTGCCGCTCCACCCAAGTAGCGGCGCCGGACAGGCTGCGGAAATCGGCCACGGAGCGGACGGCCAGATCAGGGTGGCGCTCGGCCGCCATCCGCGCCAGCGCGTTCCAGGGGCCGGTTTCCAGCAGGACGGTACAGCCCATCTCGATCAGCCCGTCCAGGCACGCCGCCCAGGCGACCGTCTCCGTCATCTGCCGGGTCAGCGCCGCCACCGCCCGCTCGCGCGTGTAGACCGGGGTGCCGTCGATGCCGGCCAGCACCGGCAACGGCGGAGCCTGCAGGCTGCTCGCCGCCAAAATCGGCGAGAACTCCGCAGCGGCAGGCGCCATCAGGCGCGTGTGCGAGGCAACGGTGAC
Organism: uncultured Azospirillum sp.; assembly: GCF_946480385.1. Next base: position 10,165 of record NZ_CAMLJP010000046.1, on the reverse strand, counting down.
CGGCAGCGGCGTCACCGCGGCGCCCAACGCCAGCACCGCCGCCTCCACCAAAGACAGCGCCGCCCTGCGTCCCCCCACCACGAACCGGTCGGCGCCGTTCTCGATGGCGATGTCGGCACCGCAGTCGCGGCAGACCGCCTCCAAGCGCACCCGGTCCAATCCCCGCACGGCCAACAGCCCACCCGGCTCCGGGTCGGCGCGGTCCATAGCGTCGGCCCGCCGCATCGCCAGCCGCAACAACTCGTCCACCTCGAGCGCCCCCGCGACATGGTAGGCCGACAGCTCCCCCAGGCTATAGCCGGCAACCGCCCGAACCGGCGGCAGGTGGGGCCGCAGTCCAGCCCAGGTCGCCGCCTGGACCGCGCAGAGCAGGGGCTGGGCGACGGCGTTGCGCTGCATCTCCGCCTCCGGTCCGGCGACCAGCGCGCGCGGGTCCCGCCCCATGACGCCGACAGCCCGATCCAGCACCGCCTGCGCCGCCGGCTCCCGCCGCAACAGGTCGAGCATGCCCGGCCCCTGCCCGCCCTGGCCGGAGCAGAGAATCCCCAGGCTCATGCCCAGCCCTCCCGCAGGGCGTAAACGAAATGTGCTGCCGCCAGCATATCGGCGCTGCCGCCGGGCGACAGCCGGCGGGTGACGCAGGCGCGGTGCAGGGCCAGCGCCTCCGCGCGCCAATCATCGCGGAACACCCCGCCGCGATCGAGGAAGCGGCGCGCCTCGCCCTGGACGAAGGCCAGCCCCTCCGCCCCGCCGCGATGCAGCAGGTTGGTGTCCTCCAGTTCCGCCATCAGCGTGAACAGGGTCTGCACCAGCGCCCGTTCCGGATCGGCGCCACTGGCCAGCGCGCGGTCCAGCGCCGGCAGGGCCAGCGTGAACAGCGTCGGGAACCCCTCAGCCGCCTCCTGCCGGGCGCCACGGGCGCCATAGCGCCGAACCGCCCGCGCGCCGTGGCTGTCCGGCGCCTGCGGTGCCGCGCCAAGAATCCCGCCACCCCACAGCTCCGCGACGGTTTCGCCCAGCGCCGCACCACCCAGCGACCATCCCCGCCGCATCCGCCAGCCGGCCGCGGCAGCGAGAAAGCCGATTCCGAACACCGCCCCCCGATGCGTGTTGATCCCGCCGGTCGCCACCAGCATCCGGCGCTCCGCAGCGATGCCGAGGTCGCGCAGAGCGGCGAACCCGGCGCCCTCCGCACCGGCCGCGGCGATGGCGCGGAAATAGCCGCGCAGGGCAAACAGGCTGCGCAGGAAGGTGCCCATGTCCATGTCGTCATGGCTGCCGCTGTCGAGCGGGCTGACCAACCCCGGCTTCGGATGCAGCGCCAGCTCGGCATAAAGGGCGCGAACCGCCGTGCGTCCGACCATTGCCGCAAGCGGGCTGACAAGATCGACCGGAACGAAGGAAACCGCGACGCTGCTGCGGGTCATGCGGCGTTCTCCCTGTCGAACAACGCCAGCACGGACCGCAAATCGCGCAGGCTGACCTCTGCCGGCCCCTTCACCAGCAGGCGGGCGGGCCGTCCGGCCAGCTCCCGCCACGCGACCGCCGCGCCGCCCGGCAGCAGGATCTCCCCGTCCAGCCTCGGCGTCCCGTCACCGGCCGCCGCCAGCAAATCCAGCAGCCGGTCCAACTGCCACCGCTCGCGCGGGGCGAACAGCAGGTCGATGTCGGAATCCGGCCGGACATACGCCAACCCCGTCCGATGCTGCCAAGCCAGCGAGCCATACACCGCCGGCATCACCCCCACGTCCTGCGCCCGCCGCACCAACTCCGCCAGCATCGGCCGCCAAGCCTCCGGCGCCGTCTCCACCGCCTCGGCCAGCGGCAGCGGACCCCAACTCTCCGCTACCGCGTCGGCCATCACATGCAGGCCGATCCGCCGCTTGTCCGGCGTGGCAAGGCCCAACCGAAGCTCCCCCGCCCCATCCTCCGGCCGGCCACGGGCGATCACCAGCGGCCGGCCGGCAGCACACCAGTCCGCCACCTCCGCCCGCTCCGCCTCGGCCAAGGGGGAGCGCAGGCGGCTCGCCCAGCCCTCCCCCAGCCGGACCCAGCCATGGCGCGGCCAGCGGGTGGGGTCAGACGGCATCGCGCCGCACCCGGTCGGCCACCTTGCGGGCCAGCAGCCGCCCGCCGCGTTCCTCGCCCAGCTCCCGGCGGGGATCGCCGTCCACCGGTGCGGCCAGCGCCTCGGCAAGGCAGCTGGCGAGGTCACCGTTCCACAGACCGGCGATGGCACCCATGCGGCGGTAATTCTCCACGCCCGGCGCGAAGACCGGGGAGGAGGCGCTCAGCTCCGTCAGCCGTTCCAGCGGGATCTTGGTGACGCGCGCCATCGCCGGCAGGTTCATCACCCGGATCTCGGCATCGGGCAGGGCATAGCAGCGGTCGGCCAGCAGGCTGGTGGCGAGGAAGCCGCCGCTGACCGCCTGCCCATAGACCAGCCCCAGCACCCGGTGCCCGTTGCGCCGGGCGAGGTCGATGCATTTGGCCAGATGCGCCATGTAGCCATTGATGCCCAGCAGCTCGTCGCGATGGCTCAGCCGCTGGCCCTGAGTGTCGACCAGCAGCAGGATCGGCCGGCCGGGATGGCGGCGCACCACCTCCAGCACCGCGCCGGCCATGCGGAAGGCCAGTTCGATGCCGATCGGCGTGTTGTCGATGGTGCCGATCACCGCCACCTCGGCGCCATAGACCCGGCCGCTGCCGTCGAAATACACGCCGTCGACCGCGACCTCGTGCCCGTCCGGGAACAGCCGGTCCAGAAGAATGGTCAAATCCATGGTTCAGGCCCTCCGGTCGCGGACGGTGGCGAGGAAGCTCGCGGTGTCGAGGATCGGCAGCTTTTCCGGCTCCTCCACCCCCAGCTTTTCCCAGATGTCGAGCGCGTCGCGGCAATCGCCGAACCGCTCCAGCCGGCTGCCGAGCGCCGCATGCTCGGCTTCCAGCGCCGCCAGCGACAGGTCCGGCTTGCCGTCCAGCAACGCCAATGCCGCGGCACGGAAGGCAGCGACGTCGTCCTCGACCAGACCGGCCGCCTCGCCCAGCAGATAGCGGTGCTTGCCGCCGACGGTGCGCCAGACCAGGGCGCGGTCGCGGCTATCGAATTCCTCCACCCCCATGGTGGTCTCGATCACCTCGGGGCCGGACAGGCCGAGCCGCCCTTCCTCGCTCATCACCACCGCGTCGCACAGGCGCGAGACGATGCCCATGCCGCCGAAGCAGCCGAAGGTGCCGCCGTCCAGCACGATCACCGGAATGCCGGCGGCGCGCACGGCGAGCACCGCGCGCATCACCTCCGACACCGCGATCAGCCCGGCATTGGCCTCGTGCAGCCGCACCCCGCCGGATTCCACCAGCAGCAGCACGCCGTCGGGACGGCTGTCGAGCGCGCGCTCCAGCAGGCCGGTCAGCTTGGCGCCATGCACCTCACCCACCGCGCCGCCCATGAAGCCGCCTTCCTGCGCAGCCACCAGCACGCGGCGGCCCGCCAGCCGCCCCTCCCCCACCACGATGCCGTCGTCGAAGGCGGCGGGGGTGTCGAGCTGGCGCAAATGCGGGCTGACCATGCGTTCGGTCGGCGGCAGGATCTCGCGAAAGCTGCCGGGGTCGAGCAGCCCGTCCAGCCGGCCACGGGCGCTGTCCTCGTAATAGCTGCTCATGGCTGCGATCCTCCGGGTTGCGTCCCTCCGGCGAAGGCATCCAGCGCCTGGTCCAGCCGCAGGCCGACCACGGCCGGGGTGGCGCCGACATCGTTGATGGAGATGCGGACGTCGGCCAGCGGATGGCGGGCGAAGACGTCGTCCAGCACCGCCTGCCATGTCGCGCCGAAGCCGACCGCCGCGGTCTGCACCTCGACCCGGCAAAGGCCGCCGAGCGCCGCCGGTTCCACCAGCACTTCCAGATTGCCGGAGCCGACGACGCCCACCAGGACGGACGGCGGCGGAGAGGCCACCGGCCGGCCGCCGCGATAATCGTAAGTCAGGGTTTCCATGGGTTTCGGCTCACCAGTTGCGGAAGCGCTTGGGCGGGTCGTACAGGCCGCCCGATGCACGCACGAGGTCCTTGACCGACCGTGCGGCCAGCAGGTCGCGGGTCGCCATCCGCTTGTCGATGCCCAGATCCTCCGCCCGGCGGATGACGCCGCGGTCGCGGAGATTCTCCACCATGCGGCGGTCCCGTCCGCGCCCGACCGGGGTGTAGCCGGCGACGCCGCGGATCGCCTGTTCCCGCTCCTCCACGTTGCGGCAGAGCAGCAGGTTGGCGATGCCCTCCTCCGTCAGGATGTGGGTCACGTCGTCGCCATAGATCATCACCGGCGGCAGCTCCATCCCGGCGCTTTCCGCCAGTTCCCAGGCGTCGAGCCGGTCGACGAAGGCCGGCTGCATGTGCTCGCGGAAGGTCTCCACCATCTGGACGACCAGCTTCTGGCCGCGCGGCATCTGCCCGCTGCCCTCCCGCGATTCCCGTCCGGCCTTCAGCCAGGCCGGGCTGGCATGGCGGCGTCCGCGGGCGTCGGCCCCCATGTTGGGCGCGCCGCCAAAGCCGGCGATCCGCCCCAGCGTGGCGGTCGAGCTGTTGCCGGCGAGGTCGATCTGCAGGGTCGATCCGATGAACAGGTCGCAGGCGTAATGGCCGGCCGCCTGACACAGCGCACGGTTGGAGCGCATGCTGCCGTCCGCCCCGGTGAAGAACACGTCCGGCCGCGCCTGGATGTAGGCCTCCATCCCCAGCTCCGAGCCGAAGGAATGGACGCTCTCGACAAAGCCGGCCTCGATGGCGGGGATCAGCGCCGGGTGCGGGTTCAGCGCCCAGTGGCGGCAGATCTTCCCCTTCAGCCCAAGGGACTCCGCGTAGGTCGGCAGCAGCAGCTCGATGGCCGCGGTGTCGAAGCCGATGCCGTGGTTCAGCCGCTGCACGCCGTATTCGGCATAGATGCCCTTGATGGCCATCATCGCCATCAGCACCTGGATTTCCGAGATCTGCGCTGGATCGCGGGTGAACAGCGGCTCGATGTAATGTGGCGTCGGGCTCTGGATGACGAAATCGACCCAGCCGCCGGGGATATCGACGCGCGGCACGCTGTCCACCAGCTCGTTCACCTGGGCGATGACGATGCCGCGCTTGAAGGCGGTCGCCTCGACGATGACCGGCGTGTCCTCGGTGTTGGGGCCGGTGTAGAGGTTGCCGTCGGCATCGGCGGCCTGGGCGGCGACGAGGCTGACCCTGGGCGTCAGATCGACGAAATAGCGGCCGAACAGCTCCAGATAGGTGTGGATGGCGCCGATGGCGATCCGCCCGTCCGCCACCATGCGCGCCAGCCGCGCGCCCTGCGGGCCGGAGAAGGAGAAGTCGAGCTTCGAGGCGATGCCGCGCTCGAACACGTCCAGATGCTCCGGCAGGGCCAGAACCGACTGCACCATGTGCAGGCCGTTCACCCGCGCCGGATCGACCGAGGCCAGGGTGCGGGCCAGGAAATCGGCCTGCTTCTGGTTGTTGCCCTCCAGGCAGACGCGGTCGCCCGGCTCCAGCACCGCTTCCAGCAGCGCACGGGCGTTCGCGGTGGCGACGCGCTTGCCCTCGGTCAAACCGGCGGCGCGGGCCAGCCGGGCGTCGCGGTTGCGGCCCTGCAGATTCCAATCGCGCATGGCGGTCAGCCCCCGCGATGCCGGCGGGCCGTCGGCGCGCACACTCCGCGCCCGACAGGCTGACGGTTGACCTGTGCGGACATGCTGTCCCTCCCTCTCGCTTGCGATGTGAGCGCCAGCTTGCCGTATCCAAACCAGCCCGTGAAGGCCAATTTTGTATACAGCAGGAAAAAAATAGCCGGTGCGGAATACGCGTTGCGGAGAAGATCGGAATGACGTATACCGTGGCGACACAAACAATCTTTAAGTAGAGCAATCCGTGCCCGAACGCGAAAGCCGCGGCCGGGCGCCGGCTGCCACGCTCTCGGCAACACGTCACCACGCCCCCATCCGCGGGCTTGAGCAACGGAAAGGAGAAGGACCATGGTCGTCTATGGTGTCGCCCTGCTGTCGGCCTGCATGCTTGCGGGGCTGGTGGTCGGCGATCTGCTGGGCATCCTGATCGGGGTGAAGGCGAATGTCGGCGGCGTCGGCATCGCCATGCTGCTGCTGATCCTGTTTTCCGACCATCTGAAGCGGACGCTGCGCATGAACGCGCTGGCCGAACAAGGCATCCTGTTCTGGAGCGCGATGTACATCCCCATCGTCGTCGCCATGGCCGCGCAGCAGGACGTGGTCGCGGCGGTGAAGGGTGGGCCGGCCGCGCTGATCGCCGGGGTTCTGGCGGTGGTGCTCAGCTTCGCGCTGGTCCCGGTGATCGCCCGCATCGGCCAGCCCGCCGACGGGCGCGATGGCCGGCGCAGCGACCTTAGCCAAGTCGATGCCGCCTGCGCGGTGCCCCTGAAGAGCGGAGAGTGACCGCCATGTTCGACGTCCTGACCGATGTTCTCGTCAAGAACGGCCTGCTGACCGCCTTCGCCGTCGTCGGCGCCACCATCTGGGTGTCCTACTGGCTGTCGCGCCTCCTGACCAACGGGCGGCTGCACGGCTCCGCCATCGCCATCATGATCGGGTTGGCGCTCGCCTATGCCGGCGGCGTCTCCAGCGGCGGGCACAAGGGGCTGGCCGACATCAAGCTGCTGTCCGGCATCGGCTTCATGGGCGGGGCGATGCTGCGCGACTTCGCCATCGTCTCCACCGCCTTCGGCGTCAGCTTCGGCGAGATCCGCAAGGCGGGGCTGAGCGGCGTGGTGTCGCTGTTCACCGGCGTGCTGCTGTCCTTCGTCGTCGGCGCCGCGGTGGCGCTGGCCTTCGGCTATTCCGACCCGGTTGCCATGACCACCATCGGGGCCGGCGCCGTCACCTACATCGTCGGCCCGGTGACCGGTGCGGCGCTGGGGGCGAGTTCCGACGTGATGGCGCTCAGCATCGCCGCCGGGCTGGTGAAGTCGGTGCTGGTGATGATCTCCACCCCCTTCATGGCGCCCTATATCGGTCTGGACAACCCGCGCAGCGCCATGGTCTTCGGCGGGCTGATGGGCACCACCAGCGGCGTGGCCGGCGGGCTGGCCGCCACCGATCCGAAGCTGGTCCCCTACGGCGCGATGACCGCGACCTTCTACACCGGTCTCGGCTGCCTGATGGGTCCGTCGGTCCTGTTCATCGCCACCCGCGCCCTGATGGGCGGCTGAGACGGACCCATCCTCTTCCACCGGCGGCAAAGCCTGTCTATCCTGCCCCCTGGCGATGCCGCTCCGGAGTTCCAGCCTTGGACCAGTTCGACCCCCAGTTCCCCGCGTCCGAGACCGACCTCGTCGCCGAGGAGAAGGGCCTGCTGTCGGACCAGATCCGGGTGGCGCTGGCCGACGAGATCGCGACCGGCCGGCTGAAGCCGGGCACCCCGCTCGACGAACAGCAGATCGGCCAGCGGTTCGGCGCCTCCCGCACGCCCGTTCGCGAAGCGCTACGCCAGCTCGCCACCACCGGGATGGTGGAGGTCCGGCCGCGCCGCGGCGTGGTCGTCGCCACCATGACGGCCGAGCGCATCATGGACATGTTCGAAATGACGGCGGAGATGGAGGCGATGTGCGTCCGCCTCGCCACCTACCGCATCACCCCGGTGGAGCGCAGCCGGCTGCAGACCATGCATGAATCGGCGGCGGAGATGGTCGCGGGCGGCGATCTCGGCGCCTATGACGACTTCAACCGCCGCTTCCACGAGGCGATCTATTACGCCACCCACAACCAGTTCATGGCCGAACAGGCGGTCGGCATCCGCGCCCGCCTCGCCGCCTTCCGCCGCACCCAGCTGCGTCACGGCAACCGGCTGGCGACCTCCCACGCCGAACATGGCGAGATTCTTGCCGCCATGGCCCGCGGCGACGGGGAGGAGGCGGCCCGCTGCATGCGCGCCCACATGCTGAACGCCAGCTGCGCACTGACCCGCTACATCCAGGAACTGGACCTGACCTGACTGAACCTGACATGACCGGGCGACCGGCTGGCCGAGCGCGGAGCGGAAATATTCCATCGGTCATCGCGAGTAAATATTGCTGACGCGCCGGCTCACGCTCCTCTTTTCCCGGCGCAATCCGGGTCGCCCCACAATGTTGCGTTCGTATGAATTTAACGTTTCTGTCCCATAAAATGCTCAAAGGTCTCACCTTGGGCTTTTGCCAACATGGGCGTCGCAGCCTGCACCAGCCAAACGTCCGATCATTGTTGGTCTACGAATGATCTATCGGCATTTGACCTGATCGCCGATCCGGTCTGGCTGGTCGATCTGCAGACGGGCCGTACCCTGTGGGCGAATGCGGCGGCCTGCGCGCTTTGGGACGCCCGGTCTGCCCGGGACCTCGCGGCGAGCGGCGGCCTTCCCGATGCGGTCCGGCAGCGGCTGTCCGAGTATGCCCGGCGTCTGTCGGCCGGCGAGCGGATCGGCGAGTGCTGGACGGTCGCGGCCGGTGGCACGCAGACCGTCCTGTCCTGCGATTGCAGCGGGCTTCACCTGACGGACGGGCGCTTGGCGATGCTCGTCCATGGCAGGCCGCTTCCCGCCAACGCCGCGCCACCGTCACCGGACATGCAATTGTCGCGGATGGTGGAGCATCTGCCGATGGCCGCCGCCTATGTCGAGGGCGAGCGGATCTTCATCAACCGCGCGGCGGAACGGCTGACCGGCTACCGGCAGGAGGATCTTCCGTCGATGGACGCATGGTTCGCGGTCGCCTACCCGGGCCGTGACCATGAGGTCCGCCAGCGCTACGACGCGGCACGGCTGGCCGAAGCCTCGGTGCTGACAGAGTTGCAGGTCACCAGCAAGGACGGCACCCGGCGCTGGATCCGCTTCTTCGCCTATCTCACCCAGGGCGGGGAAGTGTGGCTGATGGAGGACGTGACCGACCACCGCGCCACGCTGGAGGCCTTGCACCACGAGCGCGCCGTCCTGCAAAGCCTGATCGATTCGATGCCGGACATCGTCTTCTTCAAGGATCGCGACGGCACCTATCTGAACTACAACCTTGCTGGCCTCGACTATGTCGGCTGGAAGCCGGATGCGGACCGCCCGTTGCGCGACGTCGACATGGTCGATGCCGAAACGGCCGAGCGTCGCCGTGAGGCCGACCTGCGCACCATGCGGGAGGGAATGACGCGCGGCGAAGAGTGGTTCGTCTACCCCGACGGCCGGCGGCGCCTGATGGAGACCGTCAAGACCGCCTGCCGCGATCCGCAGGGCACCATCCTGGGTGTCGTCGGCATCTCCCGCGACATCACCGACCGCCGCCAGATGGAGGAGATGCTTCGGCGCAGCGAGGCGGAAAAGGACCATCTCGCCAACCACGATCCGCTGACCGGCCTGCCCAACCGCCGGCTGTTCTTCGCCCGCACCGACGGGGCGCTTGCCCATGCACGGAGCATCGGCCAGCCGCTCGCCCTGCTCTTCATTGATCTGGACGGTTTCAAGCCGGTGAACGACCGGCTCGGCCATGATGCCGGCGATCAGGTGCTGCGGGTGACGGCGGAACGGCTGACCGGATGCCTGCGCGCCTCCGACCTCGTGGCGCGGATCGGCGGCGACGAGTTCACCGTCCTGCTGGAGGGCGCCGGGTCCGTCGCCGACGTGGAGCGCATCGCCGACAAGCTGATCCATGCGCTGTCGGCGGAGATCACGCTCGGCCGGCAGACGCTGTCGGTGGGCGCCAGCATCGGCATCGCGCTGTTCCCGCAGGATGCGGACGATGCGCAGGACCTGCTGAAGGCCGCCGACGATGCGCTCTACCGGGCCAAGCATGCCGGCCGGGGCCGCTTCGTCGTCTGCGACGCCCGCCCGAACGCCTGTCCGGCATGATGTAGCAACACTACAGAAGCGCAGCCGGTGCAAGAGCGCTGCGGCGCCTCTTGGAACTTCCTTGAAAATCCGCCGTTTCCTTGTGCCAGCCTCGTGGATATGCCCCCCTCCCCTGCGACCGAATGGCCCAGGCGGTGCGCTTGCCAGCGCCGTCCCGGCGGGAGTATGTAGTAAAGCTACATGGCGGCAGCGAAACCCGCCGACGGGCCAGCACCGATGCGCGGCAGCGAGGACATCGACCGATGAACATGGACAGCAAGGATGTGGGCGGCTGGAGCCAGCCCACCCC
>NZ_CAMLJP010000045.1 GCF_946480385.1 uncultured Azospirillum sp. | reverse complement strand
AAACGACGAAAGCGCCGGTCGGGGACCGGCGCTTTCAAATCCGTCGGTGTGGCTTCCGGCAAAACGCACGTCCCCGACCCGGCAACCGGCGCCGGGAAGGCCGTGACCTGCCGGAAGACGGCGCGGCGTCAGTCGTCGCGCTGGGTCCGTTCCATCCGCTCGTGACGCTCCTGGGCCTCCAGGCTCAGCGTCGCGATCGGACGGGCATCCAGCCGGCGCACGGAGATGGGATCGCCCGTCTCCTCGCAATAGCCGTAGCTGCCGTCGACCAGACGCTCCAGCGCGGCGTCGATCTTGGAGATCAGCTTGCGTTCGCGGTCACGGGTGCGCAGTTCCAGCGCGCGGTCGGTCTCCGCCGAGGCGCGGTCGGCGATATCCGGTTCCTGGATACCGCCTTCCTGGAGGCTGTTCAGCGTGCCGGTTGATTCCGCAAGAAGCTCCGCGCGCCAGCGCAGCAGCTTCTGGCGGAAATACTCCCGCATGATCGGGTTCATGAACTCCTCGTCTTCCGACGGGGAATAGTTCTGGGGCAGAAGCGGCGACGTCATCCGAAAGCATCCAGCGAAAAAGGGGTGATCCGGGCGGCGCGGAGTATAGGCACGCCACGTCGGGACCGCAACCCATTGGTTCGCCCCCGCAACGACCAAACAAGCCCTTGGAATAAAAAAGATTTGTCAGAGTGGCACATTGGCCGCGCCGTGCCGCTACCCCTTCGGGGCATGGGGCCGTGGGTCAGGCCGCGCCCGGCCCCGCCTGACTGCCGGCTCTTGGCAACGGGGAATCGGCCCACCTGCTCGGACGGGCTCAGGAGGTGAGCTTCGCCAGCTCGACCTGCGCCCGCAGATCGATTTCATCCAGGATTTCGGCCAGACCGGGATCGTCGACCTGGGCGCGGCGCGTCTGCACCACCTTCGCCAGATCGACCAGCTTCTGCATCGACAGGGTGCCCGACAGCAGGCCGTGCTGGATTTCCTCCAGCCGGTCGAGCATCTCCTCCGCCCGCATCTTGCCGCGCGACGCACGCGCGGTGGCGTCGTCGGTCGCATCGACCTCCTGCAGGGCCAGCACGCCCGAAACCCCAGCGGTGGCGGCGGTGCCGCTGACGCCGTGGGCCGAGCCCGCCTCCCCCACCAATTGCTTGGAGAACGCGGCGCCGGACGAGCCTTCGGACTTGCCGGTGCGGCGTACCGAACCGCTGCCGCGTATGTTACCGGAGCCTTCGACTTTCATGATCCGTGCAACCGTTTGCAGTAAAGGATGCGTAAACGCGCGCACTGTAGATGGACCAACCTTAACATCCGGTCAAGGTTTGCCGCAATCGGGCAAAATTTGCCGGTCGACTGTGACCGAAAGGCGCCATCTTTGGGCCGTTTTTCAGGACAAGCACGGATTGCCGCCGTTTCCGTCGTCTGGCACGGCGTTTGTATAAGGATGGGCACGAGTTCAGGAGTGTCCGCGTCATGCTTCCCACCGCCCTTCGCCTTCTGCGCCGCCGTGCCGTTCTGGCCGTGCTGACCGCCCTGCTGGCGTTCGGTGTCCCGGCCGCACCGGCATTGGCCGCATCCGCCCGTATCAAGGACATCGTGGATGTCGAGGGCGTGCGTGACAACATGCTGATCGGCTATGGCCTCGTGGTGGGCCTGAACGGCACCGGCGACAGCCTGAACAACTCGCCCTTCACCGAGCAGAGCCTGACCGGCATGCTGGAACGGATGGGCGTCAACACCCGCGGCACCAACCTGCGCACCAAGAACGTGGCGGCGGTGATGGTGACGGCGACGCTGGGCGCCTATGCCGCGCAGGGCACGCGCATCGACGTGACCGTGTCTGCGATGGGCGACTCCAAGAGCCTGCTGGGCGGCACCCTGCTGGTCACCCCGATGATGGGCGCCGACGGCGAGGTCTATGCGGTGGCGCAGGGGCCGATCGCGGTCTCGGGCTTCACCGCCCAGGGCCAGGGCGCCAGCGTGACCCGCGGCGTGCCGACCTCCGGCCGCATCTCCTCCGGTGCCATCGTTGAACGGGAAATCCAGTTCTCGCTGGCCGAGCTGCCGGTACTGCGGCTGTCCTTGCGCAATCCGGACTTCACCACCGCCCAGCGGGTGGCGACCGCCATCAACATCCAGCTGCGCGGCAACCGCGCCCAGGCGACCGACCCGGCCTCCGTCCTCATCAACGTGCCGGAGACGCGGCGCGGCGACGTGGTCGGGCTGGTGACGGAGATCGAACAGCTGCGCATCACCCCCGATCAGGTCGCCCGCGTGGTGGTGGACGAGAAGTCCGGCGTCATCGTGATGGGTGAGAATGTGCGCATCTCCACCGTCGCCATCGCCCAGGGCAACCTAACCATCCGCATCACCGAAACCCCGCAGGTCAGCCAGCCCGGCCCCTTCAGCCAGGGCCAGACCGCGGTGGTGCCGCGCACCGACATCCAGGTCGACGAACAGTCCAACAACCGCCTCGCCGTGATGAATGCCGGGGTGACGCTGCAGGAGTTGGTACAGTCCTTGAATGCGCTTGGAGTGGGTCCGCGGGACATGATCGCCATTCTCCAGTCGATCAAGGCCGCCGGAGCCCTGCAAGCCGAGATCGAGGTGATCTGATGTCCATGAGCCCCGCCCTTTCCGCCGCTTCGGCCCCGCGTAGCGCTTCACTGGTGGAGCGCGCCCAGGCCGCCGGATATGGCGTGCGGACCCTGGCAAAGATTTCCGATCTGGAGGCCAAGACCGACCCGGCAAAGCTTGCCCAGCTGCGCAAGTCCGCCAACGAGTTCGAGAGCCAGTTCGTGTCGCAGATGCTGAGCCCGATGTTCGAGGGGATCGAGACCGACGAGACCTTCGGCGGCGGGCGCGGCGAGGAGATGTTCCGGCCGATGCTGGTCGAGCAGTTCGGCAAGCAGATCACCCAGCGCGGCGGATTCGGCATCGCCAAACAGGTTTACGCAGAGCTTCTTCGCGCCCAGGAGGCCAGCCATGGATAAGGTCGACGTCCGTTTCCCCCAGCCGGCCAAGCCGGCCGCCAACCTGCCGAAGAACGCTCAGGAACGCGCGGTGGCGCTGGTCGAACTGATGGGCCGCCTGACCGCCCTGCTGGAGCGCGAGGCCGCCGCCGTCCGTGCCCGCCGCCCGGCCAAGGAGCTGGCCCAGATCGTCAAGGACAAGCAGCCGATGACGCTGGTCTATGAAGAGATCAGCCGCATGCTGCGCGTCGACCGCGAGGGGTTGATGGCTTTGCCGCAGGAACTGAAGACCGCGCTGAAGGAGGCGACCGGCAAGCTCTATGCCGCCACCGCCGACAATGCCGAGGCCCTGCGCATCGGCGGCGAGGCGCAGAAGGTGATGGTCGACACCGTGGTCACCGTCATCACCCGCCAGCAGAAGGCGCCGACCACCGCCTATGCCGCCCACATGGGCGGGGGCCGCGGCTATTCCCCGCCGCCCAGCGGGCCGCGCACCTCGGCGGCGCTGAACACCCGGCTCTGATTCGAACAGCCTTCATCCGTGACTGCCGAGATTTTTCGGACGGCCGCCTCTCTCCACAGGGGCGGCCTTTTTCTTTGTGGGCCATTTCTCCTTGGGATGGGGCCGCTGCGGCAAGAATGGCACCGCACCCGGCGGAAATTGCCGGTCCGGCCTGCGCCATGGGGCGGGAACTGCCGCCCCGCACCGCATGGATGGCCCAACGGCGTGGGGTCGCAACTGGCCCACCTGTTGCATTGGTCTCTCCGCATCGCCGTCGGTGCGTTCCGCCGTCCCTGAGAGGCCGTTCCATGGAAGTCCAATCGAACAACATCGCCGCGTCCTTGTTCGACGGTCTCAGCCAGTCCCAGCAGACGCAGGGGACGGGGACGAAGAACGACCTGTTTTCCAAGATGATGGACCGCATGCTGACCGACGCCGCCGCGCGCAAGCGCGAGCAGGCCGATGCGGCGGCACGCGACGCTGCCAAGGATGTCGCAAAGGATGCAGCCAAGGAGGCCAGTGACGCCCGCAGGGCGGAGGCTCAGCGCAAGCAGCCGGTGCGCGCCGAACCGAAGCCCGACCTGACCCGCGACCGCACGGCCCAGGCCGCCCGTCAGGCCACCGATGCCGCCGACACGGCCCGCGCTCCGGAACCGAAGACCGCCAAGGCCGACGATGACCGCAAGGTTCAGGCCGGGCAGGACGACCGCCGGCCGACCAAAGCCGAAAAGCCGGCGAAGGATCAGAAGGCAGAGGCGGCGAAGACCGATCCTTCCAAGGCCGCTGCGGCGAAGACGGACGGCGCCAGCACCACGGCCGCCGACGAGGCCGCTGCAACTGACGATGCCGCCGCTTCGGCCGAGGATGCCGGGCAGACCGAAACTGCGTCGGCCGATGCCGAAGGCGACGGCGACCCGACTGCCGCAGCCGACGAGCAGGCCCAGCTTGCCGACCAGCCGCCCGCCGAACAGCCTCCGGCCGCTCAGCCGGTGCCGCCGCAGCCGGTGCCGCAGGCCAGCGATCTGATCCTCGCCGGACTGATGCCGGCCGGACAGGCCGCGGCGAAGGATGCCACCGAAAAGACGGACGCCGGCACCGACGCGGCCGCGACGGCCGGGGCAGCCGGAACCGGCACGGCCGGCACTCTCGATCCCGCCGCACAGCTCGCCCAGGCGCAGGCTGCCGCTGCCGGCGCGGTGGCGGGCGCACCGACCGCCGGTGCCGACGCCGCCGCGAAGACGGCCGGCAAGGGCGGTGCCGTGGACGGCGACGCCGCGAAGACGGCGGACGCGTCCCAGGCCGACGCCGGCGCCGAAGCCCTGCCGAGCGACGAGGACGTCGCCCTGCCCGACCGCTTCGCCGACCTGCTGGCCGCAGCCAAGGCCAAGACGGTCGAAGCCAGGCAGAACGGCAAGCATGCCGGCAGCGAGGGCAGCGGCCGGAACGACGCCCAAACCCAGGCTCAGGCGATGCCGCAGCAGCCGGTTCTGCCGGCGACGCCCGCCGCTCCGGTGGCGGAAGCCGTCACGACGGCTGCGACGGGTACGGCCGCCACGACGCTGGAGGGAATCGATGCGGCCGGCGCGGCCGGCGGGGCATCCGCCACCGCCAGCCCGCACACCCACCCGGCTCTGGCCGCGATGGAAGGCGCCCATTCCGGCATTGCCGGCCTCGACGAGCCGCAGGCCACCGCGACGCTTCGTCCGTCGCGCGGCGCCGGCATGCCGATGGGCGTGCACGACCAGATCGCCGTCCACATCAAGAAGAATGTCGGCGACGAGGTCGACCAGTTCACCATCAATCTGCATCCGGCCGAGTTGGGCCGGATCGACATCAAGCTGGACATCGGCGCCGATGGCCGGGTTAACGCGATGGTCGCGGTGGAAAAGGCACAGACCCTCGAGCTTCTGCAGCGCGATAGCCGCAGCCTGGAACGCGCCTTGCAAGACGCTGGACTGCAGACGGACTCGAACAGCCTGAACTTCAGCCTGCGCGGCGAAGGCAACCCCTTCGCCGGTGACGGCCGGGGCGACGGCAAGGGCGGTGGATGGGGTCGGCGCGGCCGCGGCTTCGGCGGGGGGGGCGACGATGACGGGACCGACAGCGCCGTCTACACGGCAACGCTCGGCAACGGGCGCGTCGACATCCGCGCCTGACGACGCCGGCGGCCATCCCGCCACAGCCCACCGTCACATGAGAGATATCGGCCGCGAGGCCAACGAAGGACGACCGCCATGACCACGACGACCAACACCACCAGCCCGACCCTGAACCAGTACGGCACCTATTCGGGTGGCCTGTCCACCGGGTCGAAGACGGCGTCCGAAACGGCCAAGACTCCGCAGACCGATGCCGACAAGACCGCATCGGCGACCAAGGGCCTCGGCGACAATTTCCAGACGTTCCTCACCATGCTGACCACGCAGATGAAGAACCAGGACCCGCTGAAGCCGCTCGACACCAACGACATGACCAAGCAACTGGTCGATTTCGCCAACGTCGAGCAGAACATCGGCACCAACAGCCGCCTGGACAAGCTGGTTCAGCTGCAGTCGGCCGGCACCGCGTCGACCAACCTCGCCTATCTCGGCCGCACCGTCGCCTTCGAGGGCGACAGCTTCCAGTACAGCCAGGGGATGACCCAGGCGCCGCTGGGCTACGAGCTGGCAACCTCGGCCAAGTCGGTGCGCGTCGACATCCTGGATGCCAACGGCAACATCATCCGCTCCATGCCGGGCGAAACCACCGCCGGCACCAAGCACGCCGTCAGCTGGGACTTCAAGGACAACAACGGCCGCCCGGTGCAGCCGGGCACCTATCGCATGAACGTGGCGCCGGTGGCGGAGAACAAGGCCGACACCATCAAGACCACCACCTACACCTTCGGCACCGTCGCCGGTATCGGCAGCAGCAAGGACGGCGAAACTGTGCTGAACATCGGCGCCAGCGAAGTCCCATTGTCGAAGCTGACCACCGTCTATTGATCGGGATTCGTTGCACGGACGGACTGTCGGCACGCTTGCCGGACGGAGCGCCGCTAGCGCCCCACCCGGTCGGATAAGCGACTACCACCCGATAAAAAGTTAACCCTTTCGTTTAGGCATTTGTTAAGTGCCGGCGCATACAGTACCCCGAAATCGTGGAATCCACAGTTTGGGTTGGAGCGTCCGCGCATGGCACTCATCGAACTCGACACCGGCGACGACTCTGCAGCCGGTGCATCGGTCATTGGTCCTGAGGGACGTCCCATGACCGAAAACGACCTCCCCCCGCCCGACACCAAGCGTTGGGTGATGCGCCGCAAGGCGGAAGTGGTCGCCGGCGTCCGTTCGGGCTTGATCAGCCTGGAAGAGGCCTGCCGCCGCTACACGCTATCGGTGGAGGAATTCCTGTCCTGGCAGCGGCTGATCGACAGCCACGGCATGCGCGGCCTGCGCGCCACCCGTCTGCAGGATTACCGGCCCGGCCAGCCCGTCCGCGACCGTATCGGCGCGGACTGAGACAGCGCACGAGAGTCGACAAAGCGCCGCAGGGTTGACCTGCGGCGCTTCGTTGTGTTTGGGGCGACAGAGGCCGGGGGCATCCGTCGCCTATGGTCGCACCTGCCCACACGCCGCGTCGATCAGCATCGCAGCCGCACTTGCCACCGCGTCGTTGTCCGGTCCCAGCTCCAGCGCGCGCCCGGCGGCATAGGCACCTTCCATCAACAACTGCAACTGGGCGCACAGCCGGTCCGGATCGTCGGCGCCGGCCGCGACCGCCAACCTGTGCAGACGGTCGCGGACCATGCGCTTGTGAGCCAGGGCCAGTGTACGGGCGGGATTGGCGGGGTCGCGCAGTTCGGCGGCGGCGCTGGTAAAGGGACAGCCCTGGAATTTCGGGTGATCGATCCAGTGGGCGAGCGCCACGAAAAGCGCCTTCATCTGGGCGCGCGGGTCGCCGGGATGGCGGGCCACCACCCGGTCCCACCATGCGCCATGCTGGGCCATGCTGCGTTCCAGATAGGCGCAGACCAGATCGTCCTTCGACTCGAAGTTCCGGTACAGGCTCATCTTCGCGACGCCGGATTTGGCGATGATCGTGTCGATGCCGACCGCGCGGATGCCCTCGCGATAGAACAGCTCCGCCGCCGTATCGAGAATCCGCTCCCGCGCCGGCTTCCTTGCGCTCGCCGCCTCTGACATTCCCACCCCATCCGTTCCGAACGGCCGGGTTCAAGCCCGGCATTGACAATGATACAGACCTGTCTCTACCATCGCAACGAAGAGACAGGTCTGTATCATCGCCGGGCGATCCGGGCCTGACCACCACAATGAACGGAGTTCCGGGGGATGCGCTATTTCGAAGATGTCACGGTGGGCGACCGCTTCACCGGCGGTCCGCTGACGGTCGAGGCGGCGGAGATCATGGCCTATGCGGAGAAGTTCGACCCGCAGCCTTTCCATCTGGACCCCGATGCGGCGAAGGACACGCTGTTTCGCGGGTTGGCGGCCAGCGGCTGGCACACCGCCGGGATGACCATGCGGATGATCGTGGGCAGCAACGCCGAACTGGCGGGCGGCTATATCGGCATGGGCGTCGATTCCATCGGCTGGCCCCGCCCGACCCGGCCCGGCGACGTGCTGCGCATCGAGATGGAGGTGATGGAGGCCCGCCGCTCCGCCAAGCGCCCCGACCAGGGCGTGCTGCGGGTGAAGACCACCACCTTCAACCAGAATGACGAGGTGGTGCAGACCATGATCGCCAACCTGCTGGCACCTGGCCGCCCCAGCTGAAAAAGCGAACGCCTGAAAAGAAAGCCCCCGCATCCGGGAGGGGATGCGGGGGCGGCAGTTTTTGCTCTCTCAGTCGCAGCTTTCTGCCGTCAGCGCTTCAGGCCGGCGGTGAAAGCGAAGTTGTCGAAGGAGTTCTCGGCCACCCGGAACCACAGATACTCGTCGTCGCGGAACTTCTTCCACTGCTCGTAGATCTTGGCGAACTTCGGGTTGCTCTTCGCCGTTTCCTCGTACAGCTCGGTGGCGGCCTTGTAGCAGGCCTCCATCACGTCGCGCGGGAAGGGACGCAGCTGGGCGCCGCCGCCGACCAGACGCTTCAGCGCCGCCGGATTCTCGGCGTCGTACTTGGCGTTCATGGTCAGGTTGGCTTCGAAGCAGGCGGCCTCCAGAACGGCCTTGTACTGCTTGGGCAGCTGTTCCCACTGCTGCTTGTTGACCAGCAGCGAGACGTTCAGCCCGCCTTCCCACCAGCCCGGATAGTAGTAATACTTGGCGACCTTGTTGAAGCCGAGCTTCTCGTCGTCATAGGGGCCGATCCACTCGGCGGCATCAATGGTGCCCTTTTCCAGCGACGGATAGATGTCACCGCCGGCGATCTGCTGCGGCACGACGCCCAGCTTGGCCAGGACCTGCCCGGCGAAGCCGCCGATGCGGAACTTCAGGCCCTTCAGATCCTCGACGGTCTTGATCTCCTTGCGGAACCAGCCGCCCATCTGCACGCCGGTGTTGCCGGCCGGGAAGTTCACGACGCCGTAGCCATCGAAGAACTCGCGCAGCAGCGGCATGCCGCCGCCATTGTAGATCCAGGCGTTCTGCTGGCGGGCGTTCAGGCCGAAGGGCACCGTCGCATCGAAGGTGAAGGTCGGGTCCTTGCCGACATAGTAATAGCTGGCGGTGTGGCCGCATTCGACCGTGCCGTTCTGCACCGCGTCCAGCACCTGCAGGCCGGGGACGATTTCACCGGCGGCGAAGGGACGGATCTGGAACTTGCCGTCGGTGGCCGCGGCGACGCGGGCGGCGATCGTGTCGGCGGCGCCATAGATGGTGTCCAGGCTCTTGGGGAAGCTGGACGCCAGACGCCAGTGGATCTCCGGCTGGGTCTGCGCGATGGCGGGGGCCGCCAGGGTGCTGGCGGCGACGCCGACACCGGCGGAGGTCAGGAAGGAACGACGCTTCATGAACGTTTCCTCATCGTTATGGCCATGGCGCCGGTTGAACGATGACGCCATTTGCCGAACAGAAGACACTATGGTGCCTGAACAATCCTAAGAATTGCGACGGCTGTTGGACAATTCGTCAAAACGCATGGCTTCCATTCCCGCCCTATTCCATCGCATGGAAAAATACAGCGCGCAGGCGCGACTGAAAAAGCGGCGAAAGTTCGTCGCCTTCTGCGGGATTTCTAAAGCAATGCATCGCGGGAAGAAACGACAACTGGCGTCCGCTCGGGGGAGCATCCATCAGCCTCATCGATCAACCGCGGAACCGTCTTGCCGTCGCCTGAATGGTTACGTGTACCGATGATATATGCGACGCGCGGAATGGCACCCACCCCTACTTTCGTTCATCCGCAGGAGATGAGGTGCGCATACATCATTCCATTTCGTGGGCAAGCTCATTGTGCACGCATAAAAGCGAGCACACAGAATTACATACAACTTACATGTTCAAAATTGCAGGGATGCTTGGCATGTTTGCCGCGCGGTCGGGGCGGTGGACCGGCCACCGCCCGCGCCGCACCAACGGAGGGCAAGAGGATGGACAAAATCCTCACTCTCCTGATCCTGCTGTTGCAGGTGGTCA
Source organism: uncultured Azospirillum sp. (assembly GCF_946480385.1). Next base: position 33,455 of record NZ_CAMLJP010000045.1, on the reverse strand, counting down.
AGCTGGTGCTTGAGTACCTGAACCGCTGATCGGGTGGGTGTGCCGGGGATTGGAGCCTCGGCACACCCACCCCGAAAATAGTGCTTTTTCACGCCGACGGCAACGCCTCACCCCAACATGTGCTTCATGATCGCTGGCGGGAAAGAATCGCGACCGCTCAACGAACCCCAACCGGCCGGCCGTGCCTGGGACGCAGGCACAGCAGCACGCCGCCCAACAGCAGCCCGGCCGCCAGCCCGCCCGCATGCGCGGCCCAGCCGACCTCGGCCAGCGGCGAGTCGGCATCCAGCGGCACCAGCGTCATCGCCGCGTTCAACAGCGCGAAAACCAGGATCGCCCCCTGCACCAGCCGCCGGGGCAGCCGTCGCGACAGCAGCCCGAAGTGCGGCCGCATCCACAGGAAGGCGCCCATCAGAGCGCAGATCGCCCCACTCGCCCCGATCAGCGGCGCCATCCGGTCGACGGTCAGCAGCCCCTCCGTCAGTGCCGCCGCCACCATTCCGGTAAGGAACAGCGCCAGATAGCGGAGATGCCCGGCCTCCCGCTCCACCACGTCGCCCAACAGCCACAGCACGGCCATGTTGGAGACCAGATGCGTCAGGTCGCCGTGGATCAGCACATGCCCGAACAGCCCGCGCCACAAAGCACCGGTGGGCAGCGGCCCCGCCAGTTCGACCGTTCCGAAGAAATAGGCGGGGACGAAGGCGAAGGATTCCGGCGGCAGCCGCAGGACGAAAGCCAGCACGCAGACAAGGATGACGGTGCGGTTGGCATAGGGCGGGATGGGCACGACGGCGACCGGCCCAGTTCCCCCGCTCCGGCCATGCCGGTCCAGCGCCAGCGCCATCCCCTGCCCCCGCAGTTCGGTGCCGCCGCTTCGCGCGGCGATAAGTCTCACCCCAATGTAAGAAGGGATATTGGCGAAAAACAGCCGCTTTCTGTCCCGCACAGGGTCTTCCTATACCGGTCGGACGGATTGGAGCGCCGGTCACCGGCTGGCACAGTGGCTCTACCGTCCGGCGAGGGCCCCTTCGCCGGGCAATGACAACCGGGGAAGAAACGACCATGAACGAACGTCAGGATACCGGCAGCATGACGGTGGACCGCCAAGGGCGCGTCATGGTGCTGACCATGAGCGATGCCGGCACCCGCAACGCGCTGGGCTTGAAGATGATGGCTGCCGGCCGCGACGCGCTGGACGAGGCGACGCACGACCCCGGCATCGGCGCCATCGTGCTGACCGGCGCCGGCGGCGCCTTCAGCAGCGGCGGGCACCTGAACAACCTCTATCACCACGGCAGCCGCTCGCGGTCGGAGAACCGGGACGGGATCGAGCGCTTCCACGGCTGGGTCCGGGCGATGCGCGAATGCCCCAAGCCGATCATCGCCGCGGTGGAGGGGCCGGCCGCCGGTGCCGGTTTCTCGCTGGCACTGGCCTGCGACCTGATCGTCGCGGCGGAGGATGCGCAGTTCCTGACCGCCTATGTCAGGGTCGGGCTGACCGCCGACGGCGGCGCCTCCGCCTCGCTCGCCCGCGCGCTGCCGCCGCAACTCTATGCCGAACTGATGCTGACCGGCGGCCCGGTCGATGCGGCGCGTCTGCATGCCGCCGGTGTGGTCAACCGCGTCACCGCGCCAGGCCGGGCGCTGGACGAGGCGACCGCCTGGGCGCAGATCATCGCCGAAGGGCCGGCGGGGGCCATGGGCCGGGCGAAGAAGCTGATGGAACTTGCCTATGGCAGCTTCGCCACCCAGCTTGCCCGTGAGAGCGACCTGTTCGTCGAGGCCCTGCACCATGGCGAGGCGAAGGAGGGCATCACCGCCTTCTTCGAGAAGCGCCGGCCGGTGTTCCACAAACGCTGAGCGATAAAGCGGGCCGGGCGCCGTCCGTAACGCCACCCGGCCGGCTCTGCATCACCGCACAAGGACGTGCGCCGCCTCCTTCGTCCGTCCGACCGCACCAGCCACCTGACTGACCGCGGTGGAGATGGCGGAGATGTTGGATGTCACCGTCGCCACGGCGGCGGAAGCACTCTGCATGTTGGACGACATGTTCTGAGTGACGGCGCTCTGCTCCTCCACCGCCGACGCCGTGCCGGTCACATGCTCCCGCACCACGGACACGGCTTCGCGGATGGCGTTCAGCGCGTTGGCGACTTCGGTCGAGGTCGACTGGATGCCCTCGATCTCGGCGGAGATCTGCTCGGTCGCCTTCCCGGCTTGATTGGCGAGGTTCTTCACCTCTGAGGCGACGACGGCGAAGCCCTTGCCCGCTTCACCGGCACGGGCCGCTTCGATGGTGGCGTTCAGCGCAAGCAGGTTGATCTGGCCGGCGATGCTGTTGATCAGCCCGACGATGCCGTTCATCGCCTGGGCAGCGGCGGCCAAGCGATCGGTGCTTTCCGCCACCGCGACCGTGCGGTCGAAGGCGCCATCGGTCGCCGAGCGGGCGCGCGTCATGCTCTGGGAGATTTCGCCGATGGAGGCGACCAGTTCCTCGGCACTTGCCGCCACCGCCTGGACGCTGGCCGAGGTCGAGCCGGCGGCGTCGTTGGCGGAATGCGCCTCCCCCATCGACAGATGGAGCGCCTGGTCGATCTCGCCGAAGTTTTTGTCGATCAGAACTTTGAGGTTGTTCAACAGCGAGACCTGCGCGGTTACATCGACCGCGAACTTCACCACTTTGATGACCCGGCCCTTCTCGTCGAGGATGGGGTTGTAGGCGCCTTCGATCCAAACCGGATTGCCGGACTTGCCGATCCGCTTGTATTGCGCCGCCTGGAATTCGCCGCGCCGAAGGGTTTCCCAGAAACGGGCGTAATCGGAGCTGTCGCGATAGGCCGGCTCGACGAACATGCTGTGGTGCTTGCCGACGACCTCGTCCAGGCGATAACCCATCACCTTCAGGAAATTGTCGTTGGCCTTGGTGATGATGCCCTCGGTCGTGAACTCGATCACCGCCTGCGACCGGTTGATCGCCGCCATCTGCGCGGCGTAGTCGAGGTTTTCCAGCCGCTCCTTGGCATCGGCCCATTCGACGACGAAGCCGATGCGCCGACCGTCCTCAGTCAGCGGCGTGACCAGCAAGTCGAACTGGCGTCCGCCGACCTTGATGGTGGCGCCATACGGCTTGGTCAGCGACGCCAGCAATCCACGTTGGTGGCTCGGGTTCTTGTGGAACACGTCGATGTTGCTGCCGACCAGGCGATTGACGTCCAGACGCGGCAGATCCTTCCGCAGATCGCTCTCCGCTTCGCGCAACAACGTCACCACGGCAGGGTTGACGTGGACGATGGTCAGATTTTCATCCGCCACCATCACCCTGGCGCGCAACCCATCGAGCGCCGCCATCTTGCGCCCGAGCGCCTGATTGATCTTCCCCCGTCCGAACATCGGCCTTCCCTCGTGAGTACGCTGGTATGGTTCGGATCATGCCGACAATTTATGAAAATTCCATAAGGGCGACTCCGACATCTTGTGACATTTTCTTTGATTTCCTGAAATAAAAGATCACGTTCCACGACTTAACCAGCAAGCCGCCAAACAAGTCCCACAAAGCAAGCCGCAGCAACATCTTTGGTTGAGCACTGGGGGCGTGAAAACAATGTTGCTCCGCAGCATGCCATTCATGTCGCGACGCCGCACCGATCAGAACAGGCCAAGTGGAACCGACTCCCGAAGTCAATGGGGGCGATGGAGGCGCCGGACATGCATCGCCCCGCACGAACAGGAGCATTAGCATCGCGCAAAGACCATATTCATGCGAATGTATGTTGTGCGCACCACCGGATGGTTGTAATAACTTGCGGCATGACACAACCGCGCCATCCCTTGACCGATACCGAACGGATCGACTGGATTCGCCTGATCCGTACGGAAAACGTGGGGCCGATCACCTTTCATCGCCTGCTGGAGCAGTACGGCAGCGCCGCCAGGGCACTGGACGCCCTGCCGGATCTGGCGCGGCGCGGCGGACGGGCCAAGCCGTTGCGGGTCGCCTCCAAGGCCGAGGCGGAACGGGAGGTGCAGGCCAACCGGCGCTTCGGCGCCCGGCTGCTCTGCGCCTGTGAACCCGACTATCCGGAACCGCTGGCCGCTGTGGACGATGCGCCGCCGGTGATATCGGTCGCCGGGCATGCCCATCTGCTGCGGCGACGCGCGGTCGCCATCGTCGGAGCGCGCAACGCCTCGCTGAACGGCAAGAAGTTTGCCGAATCGCTGGCTCGCGAACTCGGGGCGGCCGGGCTGCTGGTCGTCTCCGGCCTTGCCCGCGGCATCGACACCGCCGCCCATGCCGGTTCGATCGCCAACGGCACCGCGGCCGTGCTGGCCGGCGGCATCGATGTTGTCTATCCGCCCGAGAACGAAGGGCTGTACCGCGACATCGTGGCGCAGGGCGTGGTGGTGGCGGAAAGTGCCATCGGCACCCAGCCGCAGGCCCGCCATTTCCCCCGCCGCAACCGCCTGATCTCCGGCCTGTCGCTGGGCGTGCTGGTGGTGGAGGCGGCGTTGCGCTCCGGCTCTCTCATCACCGCGCGGATGGCTCTGGAACAGGGGCGCGAGGTGATGGCGGTGCCGGGTTCTCCGCTCGACCCGCGCTGCCACGGCACCAACAACCTGCTGCGCCAGGGTGCCACGCTGGTGGAACGGGCCGACGACGTGCTGCGCGCCATCGAGAACCTGCGGCCGCCGACGCTGGCGGAACGGCAGCGCGACCTGTTCAGCGCCCCCATCCATACCCCCTCCCCTGCGGCGGAACCGGACGAATCCGACCTCGCCAAGGCACGCGCCCTGGTGCTGGAAAACCTGGGCCACTCGCCCGTCACCATTGACGAACTCGTTCGCGGGTGCCAATTGTCCGCTCCGGTGGTGCTGACCGTGGTTCTGGAACTCGAGCTTGCCGGCCGAGTCCAGCGTCTTCCCGGTCATCAGGTCTCTCTCGCCTGATCGGCATCGCCGTGGTTTGGGTGGGCATACGCGAAGGGCTGGTTTCTTGCCGGGCAGCAACGTCGTCATCGTCGAATCGCCGGCCAAGGCGAAGACCATCAACAAGTATCTGGGCGACGACTACACCGTCATCGCCAGCTTCGGCCATGTCCGCGACCTTCCGGCGCGGGACGGCTCGGTGCGCCCGGATGAAGACTTCGCGATGGAATGGGAACTGGGCGACCGCTCCAAGCGCCACATCGACGAGATCGCCAAGGCGGTGAAGTCGGCCGACCGCGTCTATCTCGCAACCGACCCGGATCGCGAGGGAGAGGCCATCGCCTGGCACCTGTCGGAACTGCTGCGCGAAAAGCACCTGACCGACAATCGCGATGTCCAGCGCATCACCTTCAACGAGATCACCAAAAGCGCGGTGCAGGCCGCCATCGCCAATCCGCGCGACGTGTCGCGCGAACTGGTCGACGCCTATCTGGCGCGCCGGGCGCTGGATTATCTGGTCGGCTTCACCCTGTCGCCGGTGCTGTGGCGCAAGCTGCCGGGCTCCAAGTCGGCCGGCCGCGTGCAGTCGGTGGCGCTGCGCCTGATCTGCGAGCGCGAGTCGGAGATCGAGGTCTTCAAGCCGCAGGAATACTGGTCGATCGCGGTCGGTTTCACCACGCCGGCCGGGTCCGCCTTCACCGCGTCGCTGACTCAGCTTGACGGCAAGAAGCTCGACAAGTTCGGCCTGCCCAACCGCGAGGCGGCCGAGGCCGCGGTGGCGAAGATCCGCCCGCAGGCCTTCGCCGTGTCGCAGGTCGAGCGCAAGCAGAGCCGCCGCAACCCGTCGCCGCCCTTCACCACCTCCACCCTGCAGCAGGAGGCCTCGCGCAAGCTGGGCTTCGGCGCCACCCGCACCATGCGCACGGCGCAGAAGCTGTATGAAGGCGTCGACATCGGCGGTGAGACGGTCGGCCTCATCACCTATATGCGAACCGACGGCGTCAGCCTGTCGCAGGAGGCCATCGACGGCGCCCGCAGCCTGATCGGCTCACACTATGGCGAGCGCTATGTCCCGGCCCAGCCGCGCGTCTACAAGACCGCCGCCAAGAACGCCCAGGAGGCCCACGAGGCCATCCGGCCGACCGACCTGCACCGCCGCCCCGAATCGGTGTCCGGCTATCTGGAAAGCGACGAGCTGCGGCTCTATGAGCTGATCTGGAAGCGCACGCTGGCCAGCCAGATGGAAAGCGCCGTGCTGGATCAGGTGGCGGTGGACATCGCCAGCCCGTCGAAGGACGTGGTGCTGCGCGCCACCGGCTCCATCGTCGTGTTCGACGGCTTCCTGAAGGTCTATCAGGAGGACCGCGACGACGCGGCCGAGGACGACCAGCAGGAACGCCGCCTGCCGGCCATGGACCAGGGCGACGCCCTCGACCGTGGCGACATCATCCCGGACCAGCATTTCACCCAGCCGCCACCGCGCTATTCCGAAGCCAGCCTCGTCAAGAAGCTGGAGGAGCTGGGGATTGGCCGCCCGTCCACCTATGCGTCCATCCTGCAGGTGCTGCAGGACCGCAATTACGTGCGGCTGGACAAGCGTCGCTTCATCCCGGAGGACCGCGGCCGGCTGGTCACCGCCTTCCTGGAGAACTTCTTCCACCGCTATGTGGAGTACAACTTCACTGCGGAGCTGGAGAACCAGCTGGACGAAATCTCCGACGGCAAGATCGATTGGAAGACCGTCCTGCGCGATTTCTGGACCGCCTTCGACGTGGCGGTGAACGGCACCAAGGATCTGACGATCACCCAGGTGCTGACCACGCTCGACAATGAACTCGGCGCCCATTTCTTCCCCGCCGCCACCGAGGACGGCCATGACCCGCGCGTCTGCCCGGTCTGCCGCGAGGGCCGGCTGGGGCTGAAGCTGGGCAAGATGGGCGCCTTCATCGGCTGCTCGCGCTATCCCGAATGCCGCTACACCCGACCGCTGGCCGTCGCCAACGACGAGAATGGCGAGGCGCAGGAAGGCCCGCGCGAACTGGGCAACGATCCGGAAACCGGTCTGCCGGTGACGGTGCGCCGTGGCCCCTACGGCGCCTATATCCAGTTGGGCCCGGCGCCCACCGCGGCGGTCGCTCCGCCGGAGGAGCCTGCGGAAGAACCGGCGGCCGACGGCAAGAAGCCGAAGGCGAAGAAAAAGAAGAAGGACGACACGCCGAAGCCCAAGCGGGTGTCGCTGCCCAAGGGCATGGCCGCGGGCGACGTGGATCTCGACACCGCGCTGAGGCTGCTGGCCCTGCCGCGCGTCATCGGCAACCACCCGGAAACCGGCGAGGAGATCAGCGCCGGCATCGGCCGCTTCGGTCCCTATCTGAAGCATGGCAGCGTCTACAAGTCGCTGACGCCCGATGACGACGTGCTGACCATCGGCATCAACCGCGCCGTCGACCTGCTGGCCGGTGCCGCCAAGAAGGCGTCGGCCCCGGCCAAGACGCTGGGTGACCATCCGAAGACCGGCAAGCCGATCACCATGGGCTCCGGCCGCTTCGGTCCCTATGTGAAGCATGCCAGCGTCTATGCCTCGATCCCCAAGGGAACCGAGCCGGACAGCGTGACGCTGGAACAGGCGCTGGAGCTGATCGACGCCAAGGTCGCCAAGGATGCTGCCAAGAAGGGCAAGGCGCCGAAGGACGCCGAACCGGCCAAGGCCGAAGGCGCGGAGGCTGAGAAGCCCGTTAAGGCGAAGGCCCCCGCGAAGAAGCCGGCCGCCAAGAAGGCGAGCAAGGCGAAGGCCGCGAAGGATGCTCCGGCGGAAGCCGCCGCGCCGAAGAAGACCGCCAAGGCGTCGTAACCAGATCCCCCTTTCCCCAGATGGGCAAGGGGGATTTCCCCTGCTTCACAAGGTTCTGCGTGTCACCCGCGGGTCCGGCGCGTTAAGCTGCCCGCGGTGCACAACCGAAGAAGCACGGGAGGACAACGACCATGAGCGCCGCGGTTTCGACACACGATCCCAATGCACCGCTGGTCCTGCGTGAGGATCGCGAGGGGGTCGCCACGCTGACGCTGAACCGGCCGAAGGCACGCAACGCCCTGTCGGTGGGGCTGATGGCGGCGCTGCAGGACGCGCTGGACGCCATTCACGAGGACAATTCCGTGCGCGCCGTGGTGCTTGCCGGGGCCGGTGGCGCCTTCTGCGCCGGGCATGACCTCAAGGAGATGCGCGCCGCCCCGTCGCGGGAACTGTACGAGGCGCTGTTCACCCAGTGCTCCCGCCTGATGCTGACGATCAACCGCGTCCGCCAGCCGGTGATCGCCAAGGTGCGCGGCGTGGCGACCGCCGCCGGCTGCCAGCTGGTGGCAACCTGCGACCTCGCCTATTGCGAGGAGGAGGCGCGCTTCGCAACGCCGGGCGTCAACATCGGACTGTTCTGCTCGACGCCGATGGTGGCGCTGACCCGCGCGGTCGGGCGCAAGGCGGCGATGGAGATGCTGCTGCTGGGCGATCTGATCGACGCCGAGGAGGCGGAGCGCATCGGCCTCGTCAACCGCGCGGTGCCGGCCGACCAGCTGGACGAGGTGGTGGACAGCGTCGCCGCCAAGATCGCCTCGAAGTCGCCGCTGACGCTCGCCACCGGCAAGGAGGCGTTCTACCGCCAGATCGATCTGGACGTGGAAGGCGCCTATGCCTATGCCGCCAAGGTGATGACCGAGAACATGATGGCGCAGGATGCCGCCGAGGGCATCGACGCCTTCCTGGGCAAGCGCACGCCGGTCTGGTGCGGCCGATGACCGAGCCTAGGATCACGGAGCCATCCGACTACACCGACGCCTTTTTGCGCGGCGTTCTGGAAAACGCGAAGAGCATCGCCGTGGTGGGGGCCAGCGCCGACCCGGTGAAGGCCAGCTTCTTCGTGATGAAGTACCTGCGCGACAAGGGCTATCAGGTCATCCCGGTCAACCCGAAGATGGCGGGCCAGACCATCCTCGGCCTGCCGGTCTACGCCAGCCTGAAGGATTTGCCGGAGCCGCCGGACATGGTCGACATCTTCCGCAACTCCGCCGCCGCCGGCGGGGTGACGGATGAGGCGATCGCCGCCGGGGCCAAGGTGGTGTGGATGCAACTGGGTGTCCGCAACGACGAGGCGGCGGCGCGGGCGCAGGCCGCCGGCCTGACCGTGGTGATGGACCGCTGCCCAAAGATGGAAATCCAGCGCCTCTACGGCGAGATCGGCCGGATCGGGGTCAATTCCAACGTGCTGGTGACCCGCCGCATGGCGCCGACGAAATCGTTCAAAAAACTGATCTGAATAATTGGGGGAATCACGCAGATGACTGAGCAGAAGAGCTTCGGCTTCGAGACCCGCGCCATTCATGCCGGCGCCGCACCCGATCCGGCGACCGGCGCCCGCCAGACGCCGATCTACCAGACCACCAGTTTCGTGTTTGAAGACGTCGATGATGCCGCCTCGCTGTTCAACCTGCAGAAGGTCGGCTTCATCTATTCCCGCCTGACCAACCCGACCGTGGCCGTGCTGGAGGAGCGTCTCGCCAACCTGGAAGGCGGCGCCGGCGCCACCGCGACCTCGTCCGGCCATGCCGCGCAGCTGCTGGCACTGTTCCCGCTGATGGCGCCCGGCGACCACATCGTTGCGTCGAAGAAGCTCTATGGCGGTTCGCTGAACCAGCTCGGCATCAGCTTCCCGCGCGCCTTCGGCTGGCAGCCGAGCTTCGTCGACACCGACACCGTCGACAACGTCAAGGCGGCGCTGACCGAGAAAACCAAGGCGATCTTCGTCGAAAGCCTCGCCAACCCCGGTGGCGTGGTGACCGACATCGAGGCCATCGCCAAGATCGCCGACGAGGCCGGCATTCCGCTGATCGTCGACAACACGCTCGCCACCCCCTACCTGATCAACCCGATCCAGTGGGGCGCCACGCTGGTGGTCCATTCCACCACCAAGTTCCTGTCCGGCAACGGCACCTCGGTCGGCGGCGTGGTGGTCGACAGCGGCAAGTTCGACTGGAGCAAGTCCGGCAAGTTCCCGGCGCTGAGCGAGCCGGACCCCGGCTATCACGGCCTGCGCTTCCACGAGACCTTCGGCCATCTCGCCTTCACCATCCACGGCCATGCCGTCGGCCTGCGCGACCTGGGGCCGAGCCAGGCGCCGATGAACGCCTTCCTGACGCTGAACGGCATCGAAACCCTGCCGCTGCGCATGCAGCGCCACGCCGACAGCGCGCTGAAGGTGGCGCAGTTCCTGGAAGGCCATCCGGCGGTCAGCTGGGTCAGCTATGCCGGGCTGGAATCGTCGAAGTACCGCGATCTCGCGAAGAAGTACCTGCCGCGCGGCGCCGGTGCGGTGCTGACCTTCGGCGTCAAGGGCGGCTTCGAGGCCGGCGTGAAGGTGGTGGAGAGCGTCGAGCTGTTCAGCCACCTCGCCAACATCGGCGACGCCCGCTCGCTGATCATCCACCCGTCCTCGACCACCCACCGCCAGCTGTCGGCGGAAGCCCAGGCCTCGGCCGGCGCCGGCCCCGACGTGATCCGTCTGTCGATCGGGCTGGAGACACCGGAGGACATCATCGCCGATTTGGATCAGGCGCTGAACAAGACGCTCGCGTAAGAGCTTCCGATCCGGCGGCGGGTCACTCCGCCGCCGGCAGGGGTTCCGCCACCGGTTCGGCCTTGCGGCGGTCGTCGGGCAGCAGCAGGGCGGCGGCGAAAGCCAGCGCGGCCAGCGCCGACAGGGTCAGGTAGAGCATGGTGAACTCTCCCGTGCGCTCATAGACCCACGCGACCAGCTGCACCGCCAGCGGGCCGGCGCCGAAGGACAGGATGTATTTGGCGCCGAAGGCCAGTCCGCGGTGCTTGTCCGGGGTGTAGCGGGCCAGCAGCATGTTCTCCGCCGGGATCTGCGTCTGCGAGGCGATGACCACGAAGGCGGCGGCGGCCACCAGCGGCACGTCAGCCAGGACGGCAACCGCTGCCATCAGCGGAATCTGGGCCAGCAGGCAGAGCATATAGACCCTTTTGAGCGAATGGCGGTCGGCCAGCACACCGCCGACCATCTGCGGCAGGGCGGAGATCAGGTAGACCGCCGTCACCAGCCCGCCGACGCCCAGCGTGCCGGTGCCGAGCCAGCCGCCCAGCCGCGCCTCGAACAGCTTGGGCAGCACCACCTGCATGGCGTTGAAGATCAGACCGGCGCAGACCATGGTCAGCGACAACACGAAGAAGGCGCGGAACACGTCGCCGCGCGACGGCTTGGGCTGCGGCTTCACGTCGGCGTGGCGGTTTTGAACGACGCCGGTCATCATCAGCAGGGCCAGGGCAACACCCAGCACGATGCAGATCGCACCGGGGATGATGAAGGCCATGCGCCAGTTCAGCCACTGCGTCAGGCTGCCGGCGACCACCGCGGCGGTGGCGACGCCGAAGGTGCCGAACAGGCCGAGCCAGCCCATCGCCTTGCCGCGGTTCTCGGCATTCGCCATCATCCAGGCCATGCCGACGGGGTGGTAGATCGACGCCCCAAGACCCAGCAGGGCCAGCGACCACATCAGCATCTCCGGCCCGTCCGACAGCCCGGCCAGCACCGCGCCACCACCGGTCATCAGGTAGAAGACCGCAATCATGCCGGCCGAACTCCAGCGGTCGCCCAGCCAGCCGGCCAGCGGTGCCCCCAGCCCGATCATGAAGGCGCCCAGCGTCCACAGCCGGATCAACTCGTCATAGGAGAGCTTCCATTCCGTTTCCAGCGCCAGCACGATGGTCAGGAACAGCGCCGACACGATGTGCATCAGCGAATGCCCGACCCAGGCGAAGCCGACGGACAGCCGCGCCGAGGTCGGCGACGGCAGGGCGGCGGAAGGGTGGCTCATGGACCGTCTCCGACCCCGGACCTGTCCGGACCGGGGAATGTTTCACAGGCAAGCGAAACGCAAGGCTGGCACGGGTTGGTTGAACCGTCCAATGCGCCTGCCTCATGGCGGGCATGCCCGAGAAAGCGCGGGGTCAGTCCTGAACGTTCCCGCGCATCTTCTTCACCTCCGACCGCTTGGCCTTGCCCTCCAGCCGCCGCTCCTTGGAGCCCTTGGTCGGCTTGGTGGGGCGACGGGGCGGCGGCGGCGGGGCGGCGGCTTCGCGGATCAGGTCGATCAGTCGCTCGCGGGCGTCCTCGCGGTTGCGCATCTGCGAGCGGTAGCGGTCGGCCACCAGGATCAGCACACCGTCCTGGGTTAGGCGCGATCCGGCCAACCGCTCCAGGCGGTAGCGCACCGGGTCGGGCAGGTTCGGTGAGCGGCGCACGTCGAAGCGCAGTTGGACCGCCGTCTCCGTCTTGTTGACGTGCTGGCCGCCGGGGCCGGAGGCGCGGATGAACTCCTCCTGCAATTCGCTCTCGTCCAGGCTGATGCGGGGGTTGACCCGGATCATGTCGACGCCTCCGGTGGCGGCTCCAGCGGGTGGCGGGCGCGGAAGGCGCGGGCCAGCGCGGCGAAGCCGGCGACGTCGATCTCCTCCGCACGGGCGGTCGGGGCGATGCCGGTCTCCTCCAGCAGGGCCTCGGCGTTGCCCAGCGACTTCAGGCTCTGGCGCAGCATCTTGCGGCGCTGGCCGAAGGCGGCGGCGGTGACCTGCTCCAGCGCGCGCCAGTCGGCTGGTTCGGGGTTGGCCCGCGGGGTCAGGTGCACGACCGTCGATTCGACCTTCGGCGGCGGGGTGAAGGCGCGCGGCGGCAGGTTGAACAGCACGCGGGCGTCGGAGCGCCATTGGGTGATGACCGACAGCCGGCCATAGGCCTTGCTGCCGGGCTTCGCCACCAGCCGGTCGGCGACCTCCTTCTGGAACATCAGGGTCAGGCTGACATAAGCCTCGATCCGCGCCAGCCAGCCGAGCAGAAGCGGCGTCGCGACATTGTAAGGCAGGTTGGCGACGATGGCGCGCGGGGCGGGGGCGAGGTCTTCCGGGTCCACCGTCAGGGCGTCGGCCTCGACGATGCTCAGCCGGCCCTGCGAGGCCTCGATCACGTCAGCCAAGGCTTCTATGAAGCGGCGGTCGCGTTCGATGGCGATGACCTTCACCGCGTTGGTCGCCAGCAGCGCACGGGTCAGGCCGCCGGGACCGGGACCGACCTCGATGGCGGTGGTGCCGGCCGGCAGGTTGGCCGAGCGCGCGATCCGCCCCGTCAGGTTCAGGTCGAGCAGGAAGTTCTGCCCCAGCGACTTGCGCGCCTCCAGCCCGAAGCGCGCGATCACGTCGCGCAGCGGCGGCAGGGCGTGCGGGTCGAAGACAGCCGGAGCGGATGCGGGCGCGACGGGGGCGGAGATCGGGTCGGTCATCCCCGACTTATAGGCATCCCCCGCGCGCTTCACCAGACGGCAGTTTGCAACAGTGGCAACAGGTGTTGGCTACAGCAGGCGGCGCAGCAGCACGACGGCGACCACGCCGGCCACCACGGCGACCACCATCGGCACGCGCCGGGCGATCAGGCAGACGAAGGCGGCGGCCAGCGCGTCGGACGGGCGCGACAGGGCGGCGGGCGCCACCAGGGCCACCAGAACCGCGCCCGGCGTCGCCTCCAGCGCCGCGCTCGCCGCCCGGCCGGGCCGCACCCGCGCGATCAGCCACGGCCCGCCGATCCGCGTCATCCAGGTGACCAGCGCCCCGCCCAGCACGATGGCGAAGACACTCCAGTCCAAATGCAGCGATTCAAGCATCCTGCGCCCTCCCCTTCCCCTTCGCTTGAAGGGCGGCGACCGCTCCGCCGGCCAGCGCACCGGCCAGAATGTGCCAGGTTCCTCCGGAGGACAGCGCATGCACGGCCAGCGCGGCGGCGGCGCTCGCCAGCCAGGGCGGCAGCGAACCGACGCCGCGCCAGAATCCGGCCAGCAGGCAAAGGAAGACGGCGATGAAGGTGAAATCCAGTCCCCAGGTGGTCGGATCGGCGATCAGCGCGCCAGCCAGCGTCCCCGCCACCGTGCTGGTCAGCCACGCCAGATAGAGCGTCGCCGCCACCCCGTACCAGTAGGCCAGCGTCAGTTCAGGTCCGCGGCGCAGGGCCAGCGCCCATTGCTCGTCGGTCATGAAGAACAGCGCCAACCCGGCCCGTGCGCGGGGAACACCGCGAAAGCGCGGCTCCAGCGTCGCCCCCATCAGCAGGTGACGCAGGTTGACCAGCAGGATGGCGCCGACCACCGCCAGCCCGGCGCTTCCCTTGTCCAGCAGTTCGACGGCGACGAACTGGGAACTGCCGGCGAAGACCAGCGCGCTCATCAGCCCCATATCCAGCGCCGACAAGCCGGCCTTGGCGGCGAGGCTGCCCAGCAGGAAGCCGAAGGGAACCGCGCCGGCCACGATGGGCAGGCAATGGACGACGCCCGCCGCGAACTCCTGCCGCGGGGATGCCGGTATGGTGATGGTATCCGTGCTCATGGTCGGGAGGTTAGGCGGCCACGGCGGGCGCGTCTTGGATGGGATTGCTGCCGCGCCGGTATTGGCCGGGGGAGACGCCGACCCGACCCTTGAACACCCGGTTGAAATGCGCCTGATCGCAGAAGCCGCAGGCCAGCGCGACATCGGCCAAGGGAAGCGGCCGGGCCAGCAGCCGCTTGGCCTGGGCGACGCGCCGGTCGGTCAGATAGCCGTGCGGCGTGGTGCCCACCGCCGCACGAAAGACGCGCAGCAGATGGAAGCGGCTGAGCCCCGCCGCCTCGGCCAGATCGGCCAGTTCCACCGGACTGTCGAGGTGGGCGTCCAGATACTCCCGCGTGCGGCGGACGGCCGCCGGCTCCTGCCCGGGATCGCGTGGGCGGGCGGTCAGGTCGCCATGGCGCAAAGCCAGTGCGGTGAAGGCACGCAGCGCGTCGGTGTCGGTGCGCAGCGGCTCGCGGTATGGACCCTCCAGCCCATGGTGCAGGCCGCGCAGGGCCTGGAACAGCTCCGGATCGTCCAGTTCCATCGCGGCGAAATGCGGGGCGACGGGGCGGCCCAGCGCGTCGGCCATCGCCTGTTCGAACAGAGCCACCGACGGGTAGAACATGCGGTAGGCATAGCCATCCTCGGCCGGGCGGCCGTCATGCAGAACCTCCGGGTCCAGCACCACGACCTGTCCGGCGCGCGCCATTCGGTCGGTGCCGCGGCAACGGTACAGCTCGGTCCCGGCGGTGATGACGCCGACCACATAGGTCTCGTGCGTGTGCGGGGCATAGCTGTGGCGCTGGAAGCGGGCGTTCAGGCATTCCATGCCGTCGAAACGCGCTTCCCGCCACAGCCGGGCGAAATCGCCGCCGCCGGCCGGAGTCCGGGTCAGTGCTGATTGCTGGTCCATGCCGCAGTCTAACAGGCGGGCGCGCCGGACGTCTTGGACAGGATTGCGGGGACAGGATTGATGCTGGATCACACGATGCGCCGGCCGACGGCATGCTCCGCCGGGTCGCCGGGATGATCCGGAAACGGGGCGCCATGGCCGGGCTGGTGGCTGTCATGGACCAGACAGGCACCGGCGATTAGCGGCCACAGGTGGGAGCGGAGGAAGCGCTGGTCCTGCCAGCGGTCGGCCTCCGCCGCGGCGAAGCGGTCGATCAGCGGTTCCAGCGGCGGCAGCAGGCCGGCAACCCCGCCCCACATGCCGGCCAGCATCAGTTCGCTGTGAAGCGGGTGGTCGCGCATGACGTGGAAGGGCTTGCCCGACACGATCCACGCCTCCACCGCCGCCCGCTCGCGCGGGCCGACCCGCGAGTCGCTGTCGCGGCAGATGAAGCGCCGGACGGTCGGATCGTCGGAGGCCAGGAAGCGCCAGTAAAGGCCGCTGACCGGACCGCCTCCGGACGGCATGACCACCCGTTCCGCGCCCAGCGCGTCCAGCTCCGCCAGAATCTCCGGCGGCACGCTGTCGTCGTGGTAAATGCGGCAGGTCCAGCCGGGATAGACCGACGGCACCAGCCGGGCATTCTCCAGCGCCCCGCGATGGTAGATCTCGGTCGCTCCCCACAGGCTGAAGGCGACGACATCGCGGATACGCCTTTCCGGAGCGGCCGGGCGGCCGCGAAGCGGCGGCAGGGCGAGCGCCGCGCCTTCCCGCGCCGCGAGTTGCGCCTTCTGCGCCAGAAGCCTGTCGATCTGGGTCAGCGATTCGACCTCCCGGTAGGTCTGGAACAGAAGGATGGCGAGGTTCTCGCGCGCATCGAGGAAATCGGGCGCCAGCGCCACCGCCCGGCTCAGACTCGTCGCCGCCTGTTCAAGCGCCTCCAGATCCAAACCCGCAGCTTGCCGGGTCAGAATGCCGAGGTTGAAGACCGCCCCGACATGGTCGGGCTGCAACGCCAGCGCCTGCCGGTAGCGGGCCATCGCATCGTCCGCCCGGCCGGCGCGGGAGAGGGCGTTGGCGAGTTGGAACAGTCGCTCCGCCGTCGGCGGTTCCACGGCAACCAAGCGCGACAGGTCGGCGACCGCCGCCACTGTCCGCCCCTGTTCCAGGTGATGGGTGCCGCGCAACTCGAGCAGCAGACCCAGCCTTTGCCGGGTCTCGTCGTTGCGCGGGTCGAGCGTCAGCGCCCGGCCCAGCGCACCGATGGCGGCGTCGGTGTCGCCCGTCATCTGTGCCGCCACGCCGAGAAGAACCAGAGCCGGCGCGTCGTCGGGTTGCAGGGCGGCGGCGCGGCGCTGGCTGACCATGGCCTCCGCCGGATACCCGAGCGCCTGATGGACCTTGCCGAGGTCGCGGTGGTAATCGGCGATACCCGGCTGAGCGAGCACCGCCGCAGCGATGCGCGGCGCCGCCGCCTCCAGACGGCCGGTCTGCGCCAGCAACATGCCCAGCAGATGGGAGGCGGCATGTGTCCCCGGGGCGGCGTCGAGGATGCGGCCATAGAGGATTTCCGCCTCCCGCAGCCGCCCGGCCCCGTGATGGTCGACGGCGACCCGAAGGGCTTCCTGAATCGAGGCCATGACACTCCCCAAACACATCGCAGACAACGACGGGCGAAGCGGCCGATAGCATGCCGGCCGGCGCGTTACACAGTGTTACACAGCAGCACCTCGCCGGATATTGTCCAGTTACAGTCGCGCGCGATCATGGACGCCAACAAGAAACGACACCTGATCAAGGGCGACTGCCATGACCATCTCCAAGACCATGACCCGCGACGTGGTCACCCCCGTCACCATCGTCACCTTCGTCGTGTCCACGGTGACCGGCGTGATGCTGCTCCTGCATTGGAACACCGGGCTGGTGCGCTTCTCCCACGAATGGCTGAGCATCGCGTTCTCCGCCATCGCCCTCTGGCATCTGGTGAAGAACTGGCGGGCTTTCCTGGGCTATCTGAAGCGGTACGCCGCGCAAGCCGCCTTCATCGCCAGCATCGTCGTATCCGTGGCCTTCACCGGCATGACCGGCACCACCGGCGGCGGCAGCGTCAATCCGGGGGCGGTGTTCGGCGCACTGTCCGACGCGACGCTGGAAGCGGCGGCGCCGGCACTGGGGCTTACCCCGGACAAGGCGATGGACGTGCTGAAGACTGCCAACATCGACGCCGCGCCGGGCGAGACTCTGACCGCCATCGGCGAGCGCGCCGGCAAGAACGGCGCGGCGGTCGCCAGCCTGCTGGCGGCGAAGCGGGCGCACTGAGGCGGGCGCCTAGTCCTCGTCGCCGTCCCCGTCGCCAAGCAGATAGTCGATGTCGCCGCCGTCGAGCGCGCTGACCAGCCCCTTACCCTCGATGGTGGCGGCGGACAGGCTGCCCTTGCGGCGCTGGAGGTCGAGGATGCGTTCCTCCACCGTGTTGGCGGCGATCAGCTTGTAGACGAAGACCGGCTTGTCCTGGCCGATGCGATAGGCACGGTCGGTCGCCTGATCCTCGGCGGCGGGGTTCCACCAGGGATCGTAGTGGATCACCGTGTCGGCGGCGGTCAGGTTCAGGCCGCGCCCGCCGGCCTTCAGGCTGATGAGGAACACCGGAACCTCGCGGTTCTGGAAGCGGTTCACCGGCTCGGCGCGGTCGAGCGTGCGGCCGGTCAGCTCGACATAGGGGATGTGTGCCTTCTCCAACTCCAGCTTGATGAGGTCGAGCATGGTGGTGAATTGCGAGAAGATCAGGATGCGCCGGCCTTCCGGCACCATCTCCTTCACCATCTCGGTCAGGGCGTGCAGCTTGGCGCTCGGCCGCGTCTTGCCGCCCAGCGCGGCGATGGATTTCAGCAGGCGCGGGTCGCAGCAGACCTGACGCAGCTTCAACAGCGCGTCGATCACCGCGATGGCGTTCTGGCCCAGCCCCTTGCCGCTGGCGGCCAGCGCCGCGCGCACCGTCTCGTTCACCGACAACCGGATGGTTTCGTAGAGGTCGCGCTGGTCGCGTTCCAGGTCGATGCGGACAACCACCTCGGTCTTCGGCGGCAGTTCCTTCGCCACCGCCTCCTTGGTGCGGCGGAGCAGGAAGGGGCGGATGCGGCGCATCAGCAGGTTGGCGCGGGTGTTGTCGCCGCGCTTCTCGATCGGCACGCGGTAGCGCTTGCCGAACTCCTTGCGGTCGCCCAGCAGGCCCGGCATCAGGAAGGCGAACTGGCTCCACAGCTCGCCCAGATTGTTCTCCACCGGCGTGCCGGACAGGCAGAGCCGGTGCCGCGCCGGCAGAGCCGCGACCGCACGGGTCGCCTTGCCGTCGGGGTTCTTGATCGCCTGCGCCTCGTCCAGCACGATCATGTGCCAGGTCAGGCGCTTCAGCAGATCGATGTCGCGCGCCACCACGCCATAGGTGGTGACGACGATGTGGGCGCGGTCGATCTCCGACAGTTTGCCATGGCGGTCGATGCCATGCAGCACCACGACCCGCAGATGCGGGGTGAAGCGTTCAGACTCCGCCACCCAGTTGGGCACGAGGCTGGTCGGCACCACCACCAGACAGGGTTCGGTCAGCCGGCCCTCATGCTCTTCCATGGCGATGTGGGCCAGCGTCTGGGCGGTCTTGCCCAGGCCCATGTCGTCGGCCAGGATGCCGGCGACGTTGTTGGCGCGCAGGCTCTGCATCCAGGCGAGGCCGCCGCGCTGATAGTCGCGCAGTTCGCCCCTGAAACCCGGCGGCGGGGTCATGTCGCCCGGCATCTCGTCGGCGCGCAGGCGCTGGAGATAGCCGTCGATCTGCGCCGTCTCGTCGCCGCGCCGGGCGATCAGGTCGTCGATGTCGAGCAGGGAGTCGGCCTCGGCCAGCGGCACCTTCAGCCGGTCGCCGCTGCTGCGCCCGCTGTCCAGCATGGCTTCGAGAACGCTGAGCAGCCGCTCGATCCGCTCGGCCGGCAGGGCCAGGACGTTGCCGTCGTCCAGCACGATGTGGGCGCGGCCGTCGATGACGCGGGTGGTCGACAGGCCGCCCTTCTCCACCAGACGGGCGAGGATCGGCAGAAGCGGCTGGCGCTCGCCGTCGATCTCGACGCCGACATCCAGGTCGAACCAGCCGTCGCCGGCATCGCGGACGGCGACCTCGACCTCGGCGCCCGGTTCGATGACCTTGGTGCCGAAATCGGCGCCGACCTCGACGATCCAGCCCGCCTTGGTCAGGGCGGGGACTTCGTTGGTCAGGAAATGCTGCCAGCGCTCCTCCACGTCCCGGCCGGTCAGCCAGTGGACGCGGGAGCCGCGGGCGTTCAGCGCACCCTTCGGCGGTTCGATCCGCGCTTGGGCGAAGCCTAGGCCGGACAGCCGGTCCAGCGCCGCCTGCTCGTCGGCCTTGTCGCGGCGGACGAAGGTGACGTCGCCGAAGTCATCCTCATAGCGGGCGAACTGGCGCTGGTCGTCGGGCTCGATCTCCACCACGTTGCCGGGTTCGCCATAATCGAACGACAGGCGCAGCACGTCGACCAGCCCATCGGCCGGCGTCACCACACGGCCGAGGCGCGCGAGGATCCGTGGGGAGCGTTCGACGATGGCCGCCGCGTCGGCCGCACCGCTGCGCACGCCGGGAATGGCGTTGTCGCGGAAAGTGGGCGTTGCAATGGACGGCGGCGGGGTGATGCGCGGCATCGACGCTGGCCCTGGTTTCAGGGGGCCACTGCGCGAGGGACCGAACAGGCGCGACGGGGTCGATTTGGACGGCACCGGCGGCGGTGGCGGAGCGGCCTGCACCGGCTTGGCCTTCGGCACTTCCACCACCTGGAGATCGACCGGGAAGACGGTGCCGGTGGCGCTGTCGACGCACCAATAGGACTGGCCCTTCACCAGCACACTGCGTTCGGGCAGGCCGGTCGGGCGAAGCTTGCGGGTGGCCGGGTCGCGGAAGGCGCGGACGGTGCGGCCCGGCGCCTCGGCCAGCGGGGTGCCGTCGCGCCAGCGCAGGCGGCCGGTGGAGAGCAGGCGGCGCAGCAGCCGGTCCACCGCCTCCCCCCGGCTCTTGGCGACGGGGGTACGCTCGGTCCCGCCACCGCCGAGCAGGCGGGCGATGGCGCGGTCGGCATCGCCGTCGACAGAGCGCGGGGCCCTGGCCAGCACGTCGCGCGGGGTGGCGGGGCTGGCATCGGCCGCTCCCTCCGCCACGAACTCCACCAGGATGTAGCAGGCGACGTCGCCCTGCCCCGGCTCCAGCGTCCAGCGCAGGCTGCGCACCGGCTCCGGCTTGGGCGCAGGGGGTGGAGGCGGTGGGGGCGCGACGCTGCGGATCGGCGGCGGGACCGGCGGGCGGACCAGGGTGAGCGGGGGCTTGGGAGCGGGCGGTGCCGAGGGGGCCGTTGCGGCAGGCGTGGGCGCCGCCGGGACAGGCGGCGGGGGCGGAGGCGGGGCCAGCGGCGCTTTCACGTCGGCGACATCGAACAGGGAGGCGCGGCGCCATTCCGGCCGGCTTTCCAGCGCCAGCATCGCCGCCGCCGCCATGTGAGCGCAGGCGTTGCGGCCGCAGGTGCAACTGCGGTCGAGCACGATGCCGCGCTTTCCCTGCACCGGGTACACCGTCACCCCCAGCCGGCGGCCGAGGTCACTGACCTCCGCCTTGATCCGGTCGCCGCCGGGAGGACCCAGCGTCACCGCACCGGTCATCATCAGCGTGCGGCCGCGCTGCAGCGTCTTGGTATCGAAGACGCGCGTCAGGTCCTCCTGACCGAAGGGGACGGCGGCGCCACCCGACGAAGGGCCACGCGGCAGGGCATCGAAAAGCGACATGCGGTGCGAGGTGACCAGGCGAAAGCTGATGGAACGGGGCGGAACGGAACGGAAACGGGGCGTCGGTATAGGATCTTGCGCGGCGCGGCGCAAGCCTTAGGCTCAAGCATTGACGCGATCGGCGCCGCAACGGCAGAACCGGGCGCGGCCGTCCGTCATAGCACAGGACGCCACCGGCTTCACCCCGGTTGGTGATTTAGCCGCGATTGCCGGGGAACACCCGGCCGGCCAGTTCGCAGAGGCCGCCCTCGCTGCCCAGCTGATGGGCGGCCCAGCGGATCGTCCCCTCGACGAAGGACGGATCGCCGGCATGGATCAGCAAGGCCAGCCCCAGCGCCATCGCCCCGGCCAGCCAGGGCGATGGGCGCAGGCGCGGCACGGCGTCCTTGCGGCTGCTCCACAGGAACAGCAGGGCCGACAGCCCGCCGATCATCAGCCCGGCCACCACCTCCGCCCCCGAATGGGCGGAGACGGCAACGCGCGAGGCGCCGATGGCCAGCACCAGCGCCACCGCCGCCAGCGGCAGCGCGATGCGCAGCCAGCGCGACCGGGCATTGCGCGCCGCCAGCGCCGACACCGACCCGTAGAAGACGGCGGAGAAGGCGGCATGGCCGCTGGGGCTGATGAAACGGTCGCCGGCGAACAGTGACGGGAACAACGGAAAGTCGGGCAAACCACAGCCATGCCCCACCAGCTTCAGCACCACCATGGCGCCCAGGCACAGCGATAGGGCGAGCAGCCAGCGCAGCGCCAGCGGCGCCGAATGGTGCCGCCACAGCGCGGTCGCATAGAGGGCGGAAAGCGGAACGAGAAGGCTGCTGCTGCCGAGATGGGTGATGGCGCCGCTGGCGATGGCGAGCATCGGTCCCCCGTGGATGCCGGTGATCAGGAACGGCCTTGCCACATGGTGCGGCGCAGCAGGATCGGCAAGAGGACGAGCCGAAAGCCCCGCCCCTACCCCTCCAACTGGTCGGCGCGGGCGTCGGCGATGACGCAGTTGCGGCCCGACCGCTTGGCTTCGTACAGCGCCTCGTCGGCCCGGCGGACCAGTCCTTCGGCGGTGTCGCCCAGCCGGCCGCCGATCGAAATGCCGATGGAGACCGTCACGTTGATCTCGCCGCGGCCGGCCGACACGGTGAAGGGCGTATCGGCGATGCGCGAACGCAGGCGTTCGGCGACGATCAGCGCGGCTTCCCCGTCGGTGTCCGGCAGGATGACGATGAACTCCTCGCCACCCAGCCGGGCGACGAGGTCGAAGGTGCGCAGGTTGCGGCTGGCGCGGGCGGTGACCTCGCGCAGTACCTCGTCGCCGATGGCGTGGCCGTAGGTGTCGTTGACCACCTTGAAATGGTCGATGTCGAACATCAGCACCGACACCGGCTTGTGGCTGTCGATGGCGCGTTCCAGCAGCCGCGGCAGATGGGCGTTGACGTAGCGGCGGTTGAAGACGCCGGTCAGGCTGTCGGTCAGCGCCATCGACAGGCTCTGCTCGTAGTTGGAGCGCAGCCTTTCCTGATAGCGCTTGCGCCGGATCTGGGTGCGGGCGCGGGCCAGCAGCTCGTTCCGGTCGACCGGCTTGATGACATAGTCGTTGGCGCCGAGTTCCAGCCCCTTCGCCACCTGCCCCAGGTCGCCGTCGTCCACCATCAGCAGGATCGGCACCTGCCGCGTGCGCTCGTGCGAGCGAAGCTGCGAACAGAGCCGCAGACCGTCCTCGTTCAGCAGGGTCAGGCTGACCACCACCAGATCGAGCGGCGTGCCAAGCGCACGTTCCAGCGCCTTGGCGCCGGTGTCGGCGGAGTACACGGTGTTATGGTCGCGCTGAAGGGTCTCCCTCACCTTCTCCAGGTCGAGGGCGGAATCCTCCAGCACCAGCACGTTGGCGCGCTCGAAGGATTCGCTCAGCATGGTGCCGCTGCGCTCGATGACGCCGAACTGGCCGGACGTGGTTTCGCGCAGGCGCCACTCGTCCATCATCATCTTCAGCCGCACCAGAGAGCGCACGCGCGCGAACAGCGCGATGTCGTTCACCGGCTTGGTCAGGAAATCGTCGGCCCCGGCCTCCAGCCCGCGGACGCGGTCGGCGATGTCCGACAGCGCGGTGACCATCACCACGGGAATGTGCATGGTGGCGGGATCGGAGCGGATCTTCTCGCAAACCTCGAACCCGTCCATGCCCGGCATCATCACGTCGAGCAGGACGATGTCCGGCGATTCCTTCCGCACCATCTCAAGCGCGTCGGGTCCGTTGAAGGCGGTCAGAACATTGAAGTACTCGCGCGTCAGCTTTGCCGCGAGCAGCTTCACATTCGGCAGAACGTCGTCAACGACAAGGACACGCGCGGACATCGGAAGGAAATTCCTGCAGAATTGCCACAGAGAAAAACAGACTTAACTGAGAAACTTCTTGACTGTTTCGAGGAATTTCACGACCGAAATGGGCTTTGCGACATAATCCTCGCAGCCACCCTGACGGATTTTCTCCTCGTCGCCCTTCATGGCGAAGGCGGTGACGGCGACGACCGGAATGCTCTTCAGCTCCGGATCGTCCTTGATCCAGCGGGTCACCTCCAGCCCGGAAACCTCCGGCAGCTGGATGTCCATCAGAATCAGGTCGGGGCGGTGCTGGCGGGCCAGCCTCATCGCCTCCATGCCTTCGCGGGTCTGCAGCGTGCCATAGCCGTGCGCTTCGAGCAGGTCATGAAAGAGCTTCATGTTCAGCTCGTTGTCCTCGACGATGAGGACGGTCTTGGTCGGCCCACCACCGGTCGCCAATGGACCGCACGGCTCCGCTGACATGCATCCTCCCTGGGTGTGACCCCCGCGTTCACGCTGTCCAATGCCGGATCGCGCACCGGCGTTGCGGAACCTTGGATCCGGTATAGCCCCTTTCTGAATAGGTCGCGACGGTTAAATTGTCGTTACCGGACCGCTGGATGAGACCCCTGATGGCCACCGATCACCCTGCGCGCAAACGGAAAACCGCCCGCGGCGAGCGCGGGCGGTTCCTGATTATCGACAGCAGCAATCTATGGCGGAGGGGATGGGTAGCGGCTCAGGCCGCCCGCTTGGTCTTGCGCTTGGCGTCGCGGCGGCGGGCACCCTTGGCGCCGTACATCATGGCGTCGGCGCGGCGCATCACCTCGTCCTCGCTGTCGTCGGCGCCATAGGGCTGGGTGCCGACGGAGAAACGGACCGGCAGCGACTGCCCACCCCATTCCACATGGGTGGCGTCGGCGATGGCGGCCAGCTGACGGGCGCGGGCGAGGCCGCTGGCGGTGTCGGTGTTGGTCAGCAGCACGGCGAACTCGTCGCCACCCAGCCGGGCGACCACGTCCTCCTGCCGGACATTGCCGACGATCATCCGCGCCACCTGCCGCAGATAGGCGTCGCCGGCGACATGGCCGTGGGTGTCGTTGATCGCCTTGAAGCCGTCCAGGTCGATCATGACCAGCAGGCCGCCGGCGGACCCGTTGCGGCGGGCGGAGGCCAACTCGCGCCGGAAGTGGCTGTAGAAGCCGCGCCGGTTCAACAGACCGGTCAGCTCGTCCGTCATCGTCAGGCTTTCCAGGTAGGCGATGCGCTCATGCAACTCGGCGATCGTTTCCTTGGCCTCGGCAAGCAGTGCGATCGTCTCGTCCAGCGTCTGGCGCTCGGTCCCCCGCAGAAGCCCGACACGCGAGGCCAACGCGACCGGCGACCATCCGGCCGGCACGTCGAAACGGTCGGAGGTGTGGTGCTTCAGGTCCAGGGCGGCGACGATGGCGTTCATGGGGTCGGCTCCTCTGATGAAGGTCGGAACACTTCGCCTTCACCCAAGCAACCACTGTGCCAACCCGCCGCACCCCGCAGATACCAAGCATTTTATACATTTCCGGCAGATTGCGCCGCCGGATCATCGGGAAGGAATGGAGCCTCTTTCCTACCGGACCGGCATCTTCTGCCCACCCCATCCGTTCGGGGCAGGAAATCCCTGCCGGTGAAGAGAACCGGAACGCCGGCCCGGCAAAAGGCTCCCCCACCCGTCACACCACCCGATCCGGCGCCGGCCGGCCGGCCATCACCGCGTCGATGTTGTCCAGCGCCTTGGATCCCATGGCATTCCGCGTTTCCACCGTGGCACTGCCCAGATGCGGCAGCAGGAAGGCGTTGGGCAGATCGCGGTAGCCGGGATGCAGGTTCGGCTCGTTCTCGAACACGTCGAGCCCGGCGGACGCCAACCGCCCGGCCTTCAGCGCGTCGATCACCGCGTCGTCGTCCACCACGCTGCCGCGCGCCGTGTTGATGAGGATGGCCCCCTGCGGCAGCCGCCCGATCCGTTCGGCGTTCAGCCAATGTCTGGTTTCCGCCGTGGCGGGGAAGTGAAGCGACAGGACATCGCACACCGGCAGCATCGCCTCCGGGTCGGCGTGGTAGGTGGCGCCCAGTTCGAGGTCCGGCGGCAGACGGCGGCGGTTGCTGTAATGGATGGTCATGCCGAAGGCGCGGGCGCGGGCCGCAACTGCCTGTCCGATGCGGCCCATGCCGACGATGCCCAGCCGCTTGCCGCCGACATGGGTGCCCATCAACTGGGTCGGTGTCCAGCCGGTCCAGGCATTGGCACGGATCATCCGCTCGCCCTCCGACGCGCGGCGCGCGGCACCCAGCAGCAGAAGCAGCGCGATGTCGGCGGTGGCGTCGGTCAGCACGTCGGGCGTGTTGGTGACGGTCAGGCCGCGGGCGCGCGCCGCCTCCAGGTCGATGTGGTCGGTGCCGACGGAGAAGGTCGCCAGCACCCGCACCCGCTGCGGCAGCGCCGCGATGGCGGCGGCGTCCAGCCGGTCGCCTGCACAGCACAGCACGGCGTCGGCCCCGGCATCGGCCGCGCGGGCGGCGATCTCCGCCCCGCTGAAGGCGCGGTCTTCCGGATTGAGCACCGCAAGGTAGTCGCGCGAGGCCCGCGCCTCCACCGCTTCGGGAAGGCGGCGGGTCAGCAGCAGCACGGGGCGGGCGTCAGGGCTGGAGGCGGAGTTGGAGGCGGGACTGTCCGACTGCGCCGCAAACGGCAACTCGGCAGGGCTTGTCATTCCGGCGGTTCCCTTCCATTGATAAGACATGCGGGTGGCGGGCCTTTCGGACCGCGGCAAAAACACCCATACTTCACCAAGAGCCGTCAATCACCTGTGGATACCGTCTTGCTCGACCGTCTTTCCGCCTTTCCGGCAACCGTCGGCGCGGTCCTCGCGGCCGCCGTTTCCACCGGTGCGCTCTTCGCGGCCTCCCCCACCCTGGCCCAGCCGGCCGCGACCTCCATGGCGGCGGTGGCTGCCAGGATCCAGCCGCACCGGGCGATCTACACCATGTCGCTGGCCTCGGCGCGCAACGGATCGAAAGTCAGCGACGTCCGCGGCCGCATGATGTTCGAATGGGCCGACGCCTGCGACGGCTGGACGACGGAGCAGCGCTTCCAGCTGCGCTTCGTCTACAGCGAAGGCGACGACATGGCGATGAACACCAACTACACGACCTGGGAATCGAAGGACGGCCTGCGCTACCGCTTCAACGTCCGTAAGCTGGTCAATGGCGAGGTGGACGAGGAGGTGCGCGGCGAGGCGAACCTGAACCGCGACGGTGCCGGCACCGCCCAGTTCACCAAGCCCGAACCGCAGGAGATGGAATTGCCGGCCGGCACCATGTTCCCGACCGCCCACACGCTGGCGATCCTGGACCATGCCGAACGGAAGGATCCCTTCTTCACCCGCACCATCTTCGACGGCTCCGACGCGGAAGGACCGACCGAGGTATCGACCGTCGTCGGCAAGCCCGGCGCGCCGACTGACGCCGGCAAGGATCCGCTGCTGAAGGTGGGCAAGGCCTGGCCGGTCCGCATGGCCTTCTTCCCCACCCAAAGCGATTCGGCCCAGCCGGAATATGAGATGAGCCTGCATCTGCTGGAAAACGGCATCGCCGAGTCCATGCAGATCGACTATGGCGATTTCACCGTCAACGCGGTGCTGGACAAGATCGAGGCGCTGCCGAAGTCGGGATGTTGACGGCGGGGCGATGGCCCGTGACAATTCACATCGGGTTTGCCGGTTCAGTGGACATCCGATGGTTTCCCTGTTGATCGCGACTCGCGGCTGCGCTTAACTGTGGGTTGAGGTTTTGCGCAACAGGCCGGATTTCGCCCACGGGCATCCGGCCGTCCGAGGGTTTATCCGTCATGAGCAAGAAGCATGTCCAGATCGGGCAGGTTTTCCAACCGGTCGGCAGCGCCGGCGGTCGCGGTTGGCGGGTGACGGCAACAGTCAACCTGCTGGGCATCCCACATGCCCGCGTCGTCAGCACCGAAGACGAGGGCGTTTCCAAGACCCTGAGCTGCTCGGTCCTTTCCGACACCAGCCACTATCGTCTGATCGCCGCGGCACCGGCCGATGGGATGGCAGCGTAAAAGGCACGTTCAGCGGACGTTGTTTGGCGCCGTCATTCCGACACCGGCATAACGTCCGCCCCCTATTCCTCCCCTCGCCGCTCACGCAGCCTCGCCCAATAGTCCAGCCGCTTGCGCAGGTCGCGTTCGAACCCCCGCTCCACCGGCTGGTAGAACTCGCGCCGCGCCATCCCTTCGGGGAAATAGTTCTGGCCGGAGAATCCCTCCGCCGTGTCGTGGTCGTACTCGTATCCCTTGCCGTAGCCGATGGTCTTCATCAGCTTGGTCGGCGCGTTCAGGATATGCTTGGGCGGCATCAGCGAGCCGGTTTCCTTCGCCGCCCGCACCGCCGACTTGTAGGCCGTATAGCCGGCGTTCGACTTCGGCGCCGTCCCCAGATAGATGACCAGCTGTGCCAGGGCCAGTTCGCCCTCCGGGCTGCCTAGCCGCTCGTAGGCTTCCCAGGCGGCGATGGCCTGGGTCAGGGCGTTGGGATCGGCCAGCCCGACATCCTCCACCGCGAAGCGGGTCAGCCGCCGCGCGATGTAGCGCGGGTCCTCTCCACCATCCAGCATACGGCTGTACCAGTAGAGCGCCGCGTCGGTGTCCGACCCGCGCAGCGATTTATGCAGGGCGCTGATGAGGTTGTAATGCCCTTCCTGCGCCTTGTCGTAGAGCGGGGCGCGGCGCTGGATGGTGGCGGCGAGCGCGTTGGTGTCCAGCACAATCTCGCCCGGCAGCGCGAACAGCTCCTCGCACAGGTTCAGGCAGAAGCGGCCGTCGCCGTCGGCCATTGCCTTCACCGCGGCGCGCGCGTCGGCGTCCAGCGGCAGCGGCCGGCCCATCTCCGCCTCCGCCCGCGACAGCAGCTTTTCCAGCGCCGTGTCGTCCAGCCGGTTCAGCACGAACACCTGCGCCCGCGACAACAAGGCGGCGTTCAGTTCGAAAGATGGATTCTCGGTGGTGGCGCCGACCAGCGTGACGGTGCCGTCCTCGACAAAGGGCAGGAAGCCGTCCTGCTGGGAGCGGTTGAAGCGGTGGATCTCGTCGATGAACAGCAGCGTGCCCTGCCCCGCCACCCGTCGGGCGCGGGCGGCGTCGAAGACCTTGCGCAGGTCGGCGACGCCGGAGAAGACTGCCGACAGCGGTTCGAAATGCAGATCGGTGCTGTGGGCCAGCAGACGGGCGATGGTGGTCTTGCCGCAGCCGGGTGGCCCCCACAGGATCATGGAGGCCAGCCGTCGCGCCGCAACCATGCGGCCCAACGGACCGTCGGGCTTCAGCAGATGGTCCTGCCCGACCACCTCGTCCAGCGTGCGCGGGCGCAGACGGTCGGCGAGCGGGCGGGGAGCCGCCGACTCGAACAGGCCGGCATCCCCGCCCGACTCGCCGCGTTTCGCCATGATGGATGCCTCAGCGCGCCGCGCCGCAGCGCTGGTAGCACTGCTTCAGCTGATAGCTGCAGTTGTCGGTCGGGCTGAAGGGGGTCGAGTCGGTGCGGTCGATGCCGCCTTGATTGCGCGCGGCGACCGAATCCATGCACACATTGTGGCTGCGCTCGCACTGGGCCTGACAGGAGGCGCCAGAACCGGTGCCGCCGTCGATCCGCAGCGACTGGTCGTCGGCACCGCCGCGCGGGGTGGAGGGTCCCGGGACCACGGTGACGGTGGGTGCCGGGCCGGAAGCGGCAGGGCGCGACGCCGGATGGTCGGCGCAGGCCGACAGGCCGAGCAGGGCCACGGCCACCAGCGGGGCGATGAGACGGACCGGACGGAACTTAGCCACGACGGCTCCTATTCTTCTTGTTGTGAGGACGGCCATGGGCATGACGGAATGCCACACCCCTCTGGACCATCCCCCGTTCGGCCCCCACTATGCCGATATCGGCTGTAAGAAGGGAATGACTGAAATGACTCCGAATTCGGACGGCAGACCGCCGCGCAACCGGTCCCTGCGACTGCTGCTGGCGCTGCTTGTCCTTGGCCTCGTCATGCTGGCCTCGCGCGCGCTGGCGCTGCCCAATGTCGGCATGGCCGAGATGATCATCCCACTGCTGGGCGGGCTGTTCGTGGCCGTTGCCATCGTCCTGATCGTCCGCCGCGACCGCGCGGACCGCGACGCCCTGCCCCCATCCCGCCGCAACCGCCAGGACCAGGGGATGCCGGACTGACGGACACGCGCGATCAGACGAACTTGAAGCTGAGCAGGCCACCGACCACCACGACCAGGAGGACGGTGGCCACCAGCATCAGCCGCTTCTCGATGATGTGCTGAACCTGCGGTCCGTAGAAATGCAGCAGGATGGCGATCATGTAGAAACGGGAGAAGCGCGCGACGATCGAACAGAGGATGAAGACCGTCAGGTCGAGATGGGCGAATCCGGCGGTGATCGTCAGCAGCTTGTAGGGGATCGGCGTCACCCCCTTCAGGATCAGGAACCAGGGGCCGAATTCGGTGAACATCTCCTGGAAATGATGAAACGACTCCTGCGCATTGTAGAAGTCGATGATCATCCGCCCGACGCTCTCGAACAGATAGAAGCCCAGCGCATAGCCGAGCAGGCCGCCCAGAAGCGACGCGAAGGCGCAGATGTTGGTGTAGAACCAGAGTCGCTTCGGCTTCTCCAGGCACATCGGCACCAGCATCACGTCCGGCGGCAACGGGAAGAAGGAGCTTTCGGCGAAGGAGATCGCCGACATCCACCAGACGGCATCGTCGCGGGCGGACAGGCGCTGGAGGCGCGTGTAAAGGGAACGCAACATTCGACCGGCCACATAAGAGAAAACCCTTCCTCCGGGGGGTGTCCCCGAAGGAAGGGTCTAACATATCACCGTTACCGGCGGTTCCGTCCTGCACGACACGGGGCCCTGAGGCCCGATGCCGCACGGGGCGGATGACCGGCGCGATGTCCGGTCATGTTACTCCGCGGTCTCGGCTTCGGCATCGACGGCATCCTGCGTCGGGCCCGAATCCTGACCCTTGGCGGCGACGTCGCGGTCGACCAGCTCGAACACCGCCATGTCGGCGGCGTCGCCATAGCGGAAGCCGGCCTTCAGGACGCGGCTGTAGCCACCCTGGCGGTCCTTGTAGCGGTCGGCCAGAACGGTGAACAGCTTGGTCACCGTGTCGTTGTCGCGCAGCTGGGCAAAAGCCAGACGACGGTTGGCCAGGCCACCCTTCTTGCCGAGCGTGATCAGCTTCTCGACGATCGGACGCAGGTCCTTCGCCTTCGGCAGGGTGGTGGTGATCTGCTCGTGCTTGATCACCGCGTTCGCCATGTTCGAGAACATGGCCTTGCGGTGGCTGCTGGTCTTGCTGAACTTACGTCCCGAAACGCCGTGACGCATGGCGGTCCTCCTTCATGGCATGGCCCCCCTCGGGGAGCCGATCGTGAACCCCGCCGCCCAGTCGAGAACTGGTACGGCAACGGGGACGGGCCGGTACGGCCCTGGGAAATGCGCCCCTCCCGCCTGACGACGGAAAGGGCGCAGGCAAACAGCGAGATGCTTAGTACGGCTCTTCCAGACGCTTGGCCAGCTCTTCGATGTTCTCCGGCGGCCAGTTCGGGATTTCCATACCGAGGTGCAGGCCCATCTGGGACAGCACTTCCTTGATCTCGTTCAGCGACTTGCGGCCGAAGTTCGGGGTGCGGAGCATTTCCGCTTCCGTCTTCTGCACCAGATCGCCGATGTAGACGATGTTGTCGTTCTTGAGGCAGTTGGCCGAACGGACCGACAGCTCCAGCTCGTCCACCTTGCGGAGCAGGTTCTTGTTGAACGGAACCTCCTCGTGCTTCTCCTCGGAGACCGCGTGCGTCGGCTCCTCGAAGTTGATGAACAGCTGCAGCTGGTCCTGCAGGATGCGGGCGGCCAGGGCCACCGCGTCGTCCGGCTTGACCGAACCGTTGGTCTCCACCGTCATCGACAGGCGGTCATAGTCGGTGACCTGCCCGACGCGGGCATTGTCGACCTTGTAGGACACCTTGCGGACCGGGGAGAACAGGGCGTCGATCGGAATGAGCCCGATGGGCGCGTCTTCCGGACGGTTCTGGCTGGCCGGGACATAGCCCTTGCCGGTCTCGACCGTCAGTTCCATGTTCAGCCGCGCGCCGTTGTCCAGCGTGCAGATGACCAGCTCCGGATCCATGACCTGGATGTCGGGCCCGGTCTCGATCATGCCGGCCTTGACCTCGCCCGGGCCTTCGGCGCGCAGGCGCATGCGCTTCGGGCCATCGCCGCCCATGCGCAGACCCATCGTCTTGATGTTCAGGACGATGTCGGTCACGTCCTCGCGGACGCCGGGGATGGACGAGAACTCGTGCAGCACGCCGTCGATGTGGATCGACGTGACGGCGGCACCCTGCAGCGAGGAGAGCAGGATGCGGCGCAGGGCGTTGCCCAGGGTCAGACCGAAGCCGCGTTCCAGCGGCTCGGCGACCACCGTCGCGAAACGGTCGGCGTCGTCACCGGGCTGGATGTCCAGCTTGCTCGGCTTAATCAGTTCCTGCCAGTTCTTCTGAAGCACGGATCGACCTCAAGATGCCATCGGGTGAACACGAACCCGCGGGGCCCGAACCATTCCCATGCTGAGGGGGCCGCGATGGCTGCGGCCCCCTGTCCCGGAATGGCTGGTCCCCGCGGGTGCGGAAACAATGCTAAATCAGACGCGACGCTTCTTCGGCGGGCGAACGCCGTTGTGCGGGATCGGCGTGACGTCGCGGATCGACGTGATCTGGAAGCCGATCGACTGCAGGGCGCGCAGGGCGGACTCACGCCCCGAACCCGGACCCTTCACTTCGACTTCCAGGGTCTTCATGCCGTGTTCCTGCGCCTTGCGGCCGGCGTCCTCGGCAGCGACCTGGGCGGCGTAGGGCGTCGACTTGCGCGAACCCTTGAAGCCCATGGTGCCCGACGACGACCAGGCAATGGTGTTGCCCTGCGCGTCGGTGATGGTGATCATCGTGTTGTTGAACGAGGCGTTCACGTGAGCGACGCCGGCGGTGATGTTCTTGCGCTCGCGACGACGCAGGCGCTGAGAAGCGGCGGAGGGCTTGGCCATTTTGCGTTCGTCCTCTTACTTCTTCTTGCCGGCGATCGGCTTGGCCGGACCCTTGCGGGTGCGGGCGTTCGTGTGGGTGCGCTGGCCGCGGACCGGCAGGCCCTTGCGGTGACGCAGGCCACGGTAGCAGCCCAGGTCCATCAGACGCTTGATGTTCATGGCGACTTCACGACGAAGATCGCCCTCGACGCGGTAATCGGCGTCGATGGTCTCGCGGATCTTCAGGACTTCGTCGTCCGTCAGCTCGTTCACGCGACGCTCGGCCGGGATTTCCAGCTTCGCGCAGATTTCCTTGGCCTTGAAGGGGCCGATGCCATGGATGTAGGTCAACCCGATCTCCACGCGCTTCTGCGCGGGGATGTTGACGCCAGCGATACGCGCCACGCTACTCTCCTCAGTCTCGATATCTCAACGGCAGCCCGTCGGGCCGCCTACACACCGAGCAAATCCCGCCCGGCACAAGGCCGGAATCGGGAACGCACAATGTTACCCGCCATCCCGATGGGACGGCGAGAGGGTGCGACTATAGAAAAACCGCGGAACTTGTCAAGAATGATTACTGTCCCTTCCCAGACCGCCCGTCATTCGGCCGGAACCGGAAGGCGGGCGGCGGACGGCGGCGGAGTCGGCGCCTCCTTGAAGGGCTCGATGTCTCCCGCCGGCACATCGTCGACCGGAACCGGCTGCAACGGCGAACCGCCGGATTTCAGCAGCGCGCGGTCGCGAAGCACCTGCGGCAGGTCCAGGCTCAGCTTCAGCTCGATGTTGCGCCAGATCTGGCGCAGGCGCTGGACATGCAGGTCCTCGCCGATCGCCAGTACCACCGATTCGAGATTCTCCATCGTTATGCCGCGGTCGGCCAACAGCACGGTAGGTTCTATTCTGAAGTGCAACTTTCTTGTAATCACAGGGCTTTATGGGTC
>NZ_CAMLJP010000044.1 GCF_946480385.1 uncultured Azospirillum sp. | reverse complement strand
GGGGGTGTTTTGCTTAAGGGGGTTGTTGTACTTTTTTTGCAATATAGTGGGGGGGGGGGGGGGGGGGAGTACCAGTCCTCGGCCTGCCTACCCCCGATATTGGTGCGGTCCCCCATCGCTGTCAACGGGGTGCCCGAAAACACTCATTCGTCGATGTTGCGGGCCAGCACTTCGCGTTTGCCGGAGTGGTTGGGCTTGCTGACCACCCCCTCGGTCTCCATCCGCTCGATCAGGCGGGCGGCGGAGTTGTAGCCGATGCGGAGCTGGCGCTGGATGAAGCTGGTCGAGGCCTTGCGCTCGCGGCAGACCACCGCAACCGCCTTGTCGTAAAGGTCGTCGCCCGATCCGCCGCCGGTGCCGGGCAGGCTGCCGTCGTCGAAGGACTCCTCGCCTTCCTCGTCCTCCAGGATGGCGTCGACATAGTTGGGCTCGCCCTGTGCCTTGAGGAACCGGACGATCTGCTCGACTTCGTGGTCGGAGACGAAGGGGCCGTGAACGCGGGTGATGCGGCCGCCGCCGGCCATATAGAGCATGTCGCCCTGGCCCAGCAGCTGCTCGGCGCCCTGTTCGCCCAGGATGGTGCGGCTGTCGATCTTGCTGGTGACCTGGAAGCTGATGCGGGTCGGGAAGTTGGCCTTGATGGTGCCGGTGATGACGTCCACCGAGGGACGCTGCGTCGCCATGATCAGGTGGATGCCCGCGGCGCGCGCCATCTGGGCCAGACGCTGGATCGCCGCCTCGATGTCCTTGCCGGCGACCAGCATCAGGTCGGCCATCTCGTCGACGATCACCACGATGTAGGGCAGTTCGGTGAGGTCGAGGGGCTGCTCCTCGAACAGCGGCTTGCCGGTGTCGGGGTCGAAGCCGGTCTGGACGCGGCGGGTCAGCGACTCGCCGCCCTCGCGCGCCTCGCGCAGGCGGGCGTTGTAGCCTTCGATGTTGCGCACGCCCAGCTTGGACATGTTGCGGTAGCGGTCCTCCATCTCCCGCACCGTCCACTTCAGCGCGACCACCGCCTTTTTGGGATCGGTGACGACGGGCGTCAGCAGGTGGGGGATGCCCTCGTAGACCGACAGTTCCAGCATCTTGGGGTCGATCATGATGAAGCGGCAGCGCTCCGGCGGCAGCCGGTAGAGCAGCGACAGGATCATGGTGTTGATCGCCACCGACTTGCCCGAGCCGGTGGTGCCGGCGACCAGCAGGTGGGGAAAGCGGGCGAGGTCGGCGACCACCGGCTGCCCGCCGATGTCCTTGCCGAGCGCCAGCGCCAGCTTGCCGCCATGCTTGTCGAAGCCTTCCGCCGCCATCAGCTCGCGCAGCAGCACGGTCTCGCGCTTGGCGTTGGGCAGCTCGACGCCGATGACGTTGCGGCCGGGCACCACGGCGACGCGGACGGACACCGCGCTCATCGAGCGGGCGATGTCGTCGGCAAGGCCGATGACGCGGGACGACTTGGTGCCGGGGGCCGGTTCCAGCTCGTACAGGGTGACGACCGGGCCGGGATGGACCTTCTGGATCTCGCCGCGCACGCCGAAATCGCCCAGCACGCCTTCCAGTTGGCCGGCGTTGCGCTGAAGCGCCGCCTCGTCCAGCTGTTCGCCGCGGATGCCGGTGGGCGGCATCTGCAGCAGGTCGAGCGGCGGCAGCTCGTAGCCCGGCGGGCCGTCCTCCTCGCCCAGCGGCAGGCGGGTCTGGCGCGGGTCGGCCTTCGCGGCTTCGCGCTCCGACGCGGCGGATTTCGGCGGGGCGATGATCGGGACGGCGCGAACCGGCTTGTCGGCCGCGTTCGGGGCGGCAGCCGGGCCGGCGGACAGGGGAACCGGACCGGCGTCGAGACCGGCCGGGGGCAGCGGGGTCACCTGAACGGCCTCGTCGAAGCGCGGGCGGTTGCGTTTCGGCGCATCGTCGCCGCGCAGCGCGTCGTCCACCGCGACCGAGGCAGCCTGGGCGGCGGTGCGGCCATGGCGGCGCAGGGTATCGACGCCGTTGCGGGCACCCTGGCGGATCATGCGCAGGCAGTTCACCGTGCCGCGGCCGAGCGACCGGACGCTGGCGATCCATTCGCCGATGGTCAGCCCGGCGGCCAGGAACAGCACCAGCCCGCCGCCGACCGCGGCGGCGGTCGCCACCATCGGTTCGGCCCCGAACAGGTTGCCGACTCCGCGCAGCAGAACCTGACCGACGCTGCCGCCGGGAAGCGGGGCGAGCGGATCGGTCGAGGCGTCGGTCAGGCCGGCCAGCGCCATCGACACCAGGAACACGCCCCACAGCGCCAGCACGGTGCGGAACAGCGGGTTGCCGAGCTTGCGCTGGGCACCCAGCCGCCAGCCCCAGAACATCGGCACCAGCGCGATGACGAAGGCGGCCCAGCCTAGCGACTGGATCAGCAGGTCGGCGGCATAGGCGCCGGGCGTGCCGAACAGGTTGTGCGCGCTTCCCGCATTGGCGGGGACCGAGTTCAGCGAGGGATCATGCGGGTCGTAGCTGCCCAGCAGCACCATCAGCAGCAGACCGAACAGGCCGAGCACGAACCCCATGGCCTCTCGCGCGCGGGCGACGACGAAGGCGCGCATGGCGGGCGAGAAGAAGGGCGGCTTCTCCTGCCGGCCGCGGCCGGCGCGGATGCGGTCCTTCGTCGGTTCCTTTACGCCATCGCGGGGCGCCCCCTTGCGCGGGCTGGCGGCTTGCCGTCCCAGGCTGGGCCGGGGGCGCGCGGAGGAGGGGCCGGCGGGTCGGGCCATGGGACGGAAACCTCGTGCTGTAGAAACCGAAAAACGGGCTGGCCGGAACCGGTCAGCCGAGAATGCGGACGATGGACGCGCAGGCCTGGGCGACGGTGTCGGTGTCCTGTACCAGGGCCACGCGGATGAAGGCGTCGCCGGGGTTCGGCTCGCCGGGGTTGTTGCGCGACAGATAGGCGCCGGGCAGGACGCGGACGGCACCCTCCGCCCACAGCCGCTTCGCCGCCTCCTCGCCGTTGCCGACCTCCAGCCACAGGAAGAAGCCGCCAGCCGGCCGGTAATAGCCGTAGCGGCCACCCAGCTCCGCCTCCGCCGCCGCGAACTTGGCGCGGTAGGCGGCGCGGTTCTCCTCCACATGCGCCTCGTCGCGCCACAGCGCGGTGCTGGCAGCCAGGACCGGCAGCGGCATTCCGGCGCAGCCGTAGCTGCGCAGGCGGGAGAAGCGGCCGATCAGTGCCGGGTCGCCGGCGACGAAGCCGGAGCGCAGGCCGGCGGCGCTCGACCGCTTGGAGAGGGAATGGAAGACCAGCAGGTTGGCCCAGGGCTTGCCGTCCGCGTGGGGCAGGGAAGCGGCGACCTGCAGCGCGCCCACCGGCGGTGCGTCCAACCAGATCTCGGCATAACATTCGTCGACCGCCAGCACGAAGCCGTACTGCCGCGCCAGCCCGATGGCCTTGGCGAGATAGGCCGGGGTGGCCGCCGCGCCCTGCGGGTTGGCGGGGGTGCAGAGATAGAACAGCGCCGTGCGCTCCAGCAGCTCCGGCGTCAGGGCGTCGAGGTCGGGCAGGAAGCCGGTTTCGCGCGTCGCCGACAGGAACACCGGCTCCGCCCCCGCCATCACCGCCGCCCCTTCATAGGGCGCGTAGAAGGGGTTCGGCATCAGCACCGCCGGCTGGCGCCCGGCCTTCTGCGTCGGCACCGCCAGCAGCGCCAGCATGAACAGCGCCTCGCGTGTGCCGGACAGCGGCAGGACGGAGCTGTCGGCATGCAGCAGGCCGGCTGGCAACTCATAACGGCGGGTCAGCCAGTCGCCGACGGCGGCGCGGAACTCCGGCGTGCCGCCGACAGGCGGATACTTGTTCCAGCCGGACGCCGTGGCGCGGAGCGTCTCTTCGATGATGGCCGGCGGGGTGTGCTGCGGCTCGCCCACCGTCAGCAGGATGGGGGAGACATTGGCGCGTGGGGTGATCGGCGCCAGCAGGTTGGCCAGCCGGGTGAACGGATAGTCGGTCAGCAGGTCGAGCCGGTCGTTGCCGATCGCCTCGGTGAACACGGCACCGCTGTTGACGCTGAAATCGGTGAGGACCATGGCGACCGCAACCCTCTTCGCACCCCGGATGCCGCACCCCGGCGCGGGGAGGCGGCCACGTCTCGTGAAGGGGCGATCCTATCGGCGCGGCACGGGGGGCACAAGCGCACAAAGCCCTTGATTGCGGCTGAGCGTGGCAGGTGGCCGAACGGTCACAGGGGGGCGGGAGAAGGAGCCTTTCTGTTTCGCCCGGGTGATATTGACGCGCCTATTTTATCCGGGTAAAATGTGCTCCTCACAACCGGAGTTCCGATCATGTCCGTCACCGCCGAGACTCTTTGCACCGCCTTCCGGGGCGAGCGCCGCCTTGCCGCCGGGGATGCGCTGAGCGTTGCGCGGGCGTTGCGGGCGGCACTGGATGCGGAGTCGGATGGGCCGCCGGTGCTGGTGTTCGAGGATGCCACCGGCAAAAGGATCGACCTCGATCTGCGGGGAAGCGATGAGGAGGTCGCGTGGCGTCTTTCTCCGCCGCCGCCTCCCTTGCCGCGCGGGCCGGGGCGGCCGAAGCTGGGGGTGGTGGCGCGGGAGGTCACGCTGCTGCCGCGCCATTGGGAATGGCTGAACGCCCAGCCGGGCGGGGCGTCGGTGGCGCTGCGCAAGCTGGTGGACGAGGCGCGCAAAGGGAGCGAGGCGAAGGACCGCGTGCGCCGGGCGCAGGAGGCCGCCTATCGCGTCATGCTGGAACTGGCCGGCGACCGGCCGGGATACGAGGAGGCGGTGCGGGCGCTCTATGCCGCGGATCGCGCGCGGTTTGACGCGCTGACGGCGGACTGGCCGACCGACCCGCGCGACTATGCCCGTGCGCTGGCGGCGGAGGCGTTTGCCGACTGAAAAACGAACAGGCGCGCCATACGCGCGCCCATCGGGTCCGTTCCCGCCGGAAGGAGCGGACCCGCCATGGCCGCAGTCTGAGGCCGGAAGCCTTACAGCGCCTCGGAGTTGGTCTCGCCGGTGCGGATGCGCACGGCCTGGGCGATCTCCAGCACGAAGATCTTGCCGTCGCCGATGCGGCCGGTGTTGGCGGCCTTCTGGATCGCCTCCACCACCT
This sequence comes from uncultured Azospirillum sp., assembly GCF_946480385.1. The sequence continues at coordinate 38,738 of NZ_CAMLJP010000044.1, read as the reverse complement.
GCTCGTACTGGTCGTCGGACACGGCGACCTCGACCTTCACCTTGGGCAGGAAGCTCACGGAATATTCGGCGCCGCGGTAGATTTCCGTCTGGCCCTTCTGGCGGCCGAAGCCCTTGACCTCGCTGACGGTCAGGCCCTGGATCCCGAGCGACGTCAGCGCCTCGCGCACCTCGTCGAGCTTGAACGGCTTGATGATGGCCATAACCAGTTTCATGTGGCTTCCCCTTAAAGCGTTGTTCCGGCCGCGTGTAAGGCTGTGGCCGCCCCGTTGCGGTTCCAGTCCGGCCTGTCACCGTACCGTCCTTCCGCCGATGGCCCAAGCCTGTTCGCGTCGACCGCAAAAATCAACGATTACAAGAATCGTGCCGGTTGAATTGCGCTGAAAGGATGGGAATATGCCTGTCGAATGGGCGCCCAAAAGGGCGGCATCTGCCCAAAAATCGTTCAGCGACAATCTGTCCGGTGGTCGGCCGCGATCGGCCGGGGACAGGACACTGGACAGGACGCGCCGGTGCGACAATTGTTTGGTCGCGCGGCGGCGCCGGCAAGGCTTGGGCATAAGGCTCAAGCCCAACCAACGACCGCGGCACAGGCATCGAAGGCGAGAGGGCAGCGAGCATCATGGCCGTACCGGGCACCGAATCGGGCAACGCGACCGTCCCGCCGCAGGGCGGCGACATCACCACGGAGGTCGTGGTGCTGGGCGGCGGTCTGGCCGGGCTGACCATGGCGGCGGCGCTGGCCAGCGCCGGCGTGCCGGTGGTCTGCATCGACCAGGACAGTCCCGAACGCATGGGCGGGCAGGAGTTCGACATCCGCACCACCGCGATCTCCTATGCCTCCAAGATGGTGCTGGAGGCGGCGGGGGTGTGGCATCACATGGCCGATCAGGCTGGGCCGATGCTGGACATCCGCATCGCCGACCAGTTCTCGCCCCTGTTCATCCATTACGACCATACCGAACTGGCGATGGAGGGCAAGCACCAGCCCTTCGGCTGGATCCTGGACAACAAGGACATCCGCCGCGCCCTGTTCACCCGCGCGGCCGAGCTGCCGGGGCTGGTCCATCTGGCGCCGGCCAAGGCGGTGGCGGTGGAGCGGACGCGGTCGGGCGTGACGGTGCGGCTGGCCGACGGGCGCACGGTGCGCGGCCGGCTGCTGGTCGGCGCCGACGGGCGGCGGTCGATGGCGCGCGAAAGCGCGGGCATCAAGGTGCGGCGCTGGTCCTACGACCAGAGCGCCATCATCTGCACCATCCGCCACACCGAGCCGAACAAGGGCGTCGCGGTGGAGCACTTCCTGCCCAACGGCCCCTTCGCCGTCCTGCCGATGACGGACAACCGCTGTTCCATCGTATGGAGCGAGAAGACCTCGCTGGTCGACACCTATCTGAAGCTGCCCGACGACCAGTTCGTCGACGAGCTTCAGCGCCGCTCCGGCGGCTATCTCGGCGAGATCACGCTGCTGACCAAGCGCGAGGCCTGGCCGCTGTCGGTGCTGCTGGCGGACCGCTTCATCGCCGACCGGCTGGCGCTGGTGGGGGAGGCGGCGCACGCCATCCATCCGATCGCCGGGCAGGGTCTGAACCTGGGCATGCGCGACGTCGCCGCGCTGGCGGAGGTGGTGGTCGATGCCTACCGCCTGGGTCTGGACGTCGGCGGGCCGGAGGTGCTGGCCCGCTTCCAGCGCTGGCGCCGCTTCGACACCGTGCTGCTGGCGGCGGTGTGCGACGGGCTGGTCCATCTGTTCTCCAACAACATCCCGCCGGTGAAGCTGGCGCGTGACCTGGGCATGGCGGTGATCAACCGGCTGCCGCCGGTCAAGCGCTTCTTCATGAAACACGCGATGGGCGTGGTCGGCGACCTGCCGCGGATGATCAAGGGACAGCCGCTGTAACGCTTTCCGTCCGATTTCACTTCGCCTGATTTCACTTCTGGGGTCCTGCCATTGGTGCTCCTTGGCAGCGGGGGGCGGACGCCTTATGTCCGCCATACCGCCCGGTTAAGGGATCACGGGCCACTCCGACCAAGGATGAAGATCGTGCTTCGCCGTCTTTCCCGTTCTCTGCGGGCCGCCGCTCTGCTGTCCGCTGCTCTCCTCGCCCCGCTGCCCGCCTTGCTGCCCTCTGCCGCCATCGCCGCGCCGGCCACACCGGTCTCGCTGTCGGCGCAGGATCAGGCGGTCGTCGCCAAGGTGGAGGAGTATCTGAACGGCATCACCACCCTGCAGTCGAAGTTCCTGCAGGTGGCGCCCAACGGACGGCAGGCGACCGGCACCTTCTATCTGTGGCGGCCCGGCCGGATGCGGCTGGAGTATGACCGGCCGCTGAAGGACTTCATCGTCGCCGACGGCAGCTTCGTCTTCTATTGGGACGGCGAGATGCGCCAGCAGTCGAGCGCGCCCATCGGCTCGACGCTGGCCGACTTCATCCTGCGCAAGAACATCCGGCTGTCGGGCGATGTCACCGTCACCGAGGTTTTCCAGGCCCCCGGCGTGATCGAGGTCAGCCTGCTGGAGAGCAAGGACCCTGGCAAGGGCACCCTGACCCTGGTGTTCGAGGATCACCCCTTCCAGCTGCGCAAATGGCGGGTGCTGGACGCCCAGGGCATGACCACCGAGGTGGCGCTGCTGAATCCGCGCACCGACGTGACCTTCGACCGCGAAATGTTCTATTTCAAGGAGCCGCAGCGCGGATCGGATTACGGCCGCAACAACTGATCGGCCCGGTCGCGAGCCGGACATAAAGCCTGGGCAACAAAGCCCTTCACCTCCTGTTGTCTTGTCGCGGGACCGGCAACAGGAGGCGTTCCATGTCCACCGATCAGGCACATCAGACTGGGACTGGCCGGTCGCAGGTCGCGCCGGCGGGCCGTCTGCACGGCATGAACAGGGTGCTGGCGCGCAACTGGTGGGCTCTGGCCCTGCGCGGGGCGGCGGCGATCCTGCTGGGGGTGCTGGCCCTGCTGATGCCGGGCGTGACGGTGGCGACTCTGGCGCTGACCTTCGCCGCCTATCTGCTGCTGGACGGCGTCTTCGCCATCCTCGCCGGCATCCGCGCCTCCCGCCACCATGAACGCTCGCTGCCCTTCATCCTGGAGGGGGTGGTCAGCCTGATCGCCGGCATCGTCGCCGCCCTGTGGCCGGCCGCCAGCCTGTTCGCGCTGGTGTTCCTGATCGCGGCGTGGTCGGTCATCACCGGCTTCGCCGAGGTGATGGGGGCGTGGCGGATGGACCGCACCCACGGGAAATGGGCCTGGGGCGTGGCCGGCGTGCTGTCGATCCTGTTCGGGCTCAGCATGTGGGTGCTGCCGGCGCTGGGGCTTCTGGCACTCGCCTGGGGCGTCGCGGCGTACCTGATCGCCTTCGGCGTGCTGGCGCTGGTGACCGCCTTCCGGCTGCGGCACTGCCATCGGGAGAACAACGTCTCGGGTGGCGGCGGGATGAAGCCGGCGGTCTGAGCAGTGATCTCGGCCTTACCCGCCGATCGCCTGCCCAGAAGTCGCCGGCATGTGCTCGCCGCCGGTCAGTCGCGGTCGGGCGCACCGAGCGGGAAGTAGGACCGGTAAGGGCGCCCCTCGTCGACGGCGCGCGCGATGGACGGCCGCGCCAGCAGGCGTGCGCGATAGTCCCGCAGCCGTGGGAAAGCGGGGCCGATCCGGTGAACCCAATCGGCATAGAAGAGCGACGGGGCCGCGGCGCAGTCGGCCATGGTGAAGCTTTCGCCTGCCGCCCAGCGTCGGCCCGACAGCCTCTCCTCCAGCCAGGCATAGGCCGTATCGAGGTCCCGGCGGGTTTTCTCCTTCACCTCGTCCAGCCGCGTCGCGTCCGGTCGCAGCGACTCGAACACCGGCGCCTGCATGGGCGTCATGATGTAGTTGTCGAAGAAGCGGTCCATCAGCCGGACCTCCAGCGCGGCGTCACCATCCTCGGGCAGCCACCGAACCGGCCCGGCATGGTGGAGATCCAGATGCTCGATGATGATGCTGGATTCCACGACCGTGCGGCCGTCGTCGACCAGAACGGGAAAGCGACCGAGCGGCCAGAGCGCCGCACGCTCCGCCGCCGCGCCCGGATCCTCCAGGTTCCGGTAGGTGAAGGGAATGTCGTTCTCCCAGAGCGCGATCAGCACCTTCTGGGAATAGGATGAGAAGGGATGTGCATAGAGCGTCAGCGACATCGGGGCACCTCCAACCGCTTGCGATTTGCAAGCAGTTGAAAGCTACCGCGACTGATCCTACTTTGCAAGCGGAAGGAGACCGGTCTTGCAGGACGCACATCGATCGGGGTGCCCGATCAATCTGACGCTGGAGGTCCTGGGCGACCGCTGGAGCCTGATCGTCATCCGCGACATCATTTTCGGCGACCGGCGCCGCTATCGCGAACTCCTCACCCACTCGGAGGAGGGCATCGCTTCCAATGTTCTGGCGGACCGACTCAAACGGCTGCTCGCGGCGGGCCTGCTGACCAAGGCCGATGACCCGCGTCACCGGCAGAGCGCGATCTACAGCCTGACCGAACCGGCGATCCAGCTCGTGCCGTTGCTGGCCCAGATGGGCGCATGGGGGCGGCGGCACGCGCCTGCGTCCAGAGAGTTGTCGATCCGCGCGCAGCTTCTCGAAGAGGGTGGCCCGCCCCTGTGGGACGCGCTGATGGACGAATTGCGCGCGCGTCATCTGAATGCCGAGCCAAGCGGCTCGCCGGTCCACTCGCCGGTCCAGGAGTCTGTCCTGCAGCGCCTGAACGCTGCTTACGAAGCGATCCGGCAGGCGCCGGGCTGACGGGCCTGTCGCTCTCCTGCACGATCGTAAGGCGATCGTATAATTTCCTGGGCGAACAATTTCTGGCAGCCTGAACTCCGGCACGATGTTTGCTGCGCCGCGGCAAAACGGCTGCGAGGGGCTGTGTCATGACGCCGCACCGACCGACTATTGGGCAAACCGGCGACCGATCCGGCGGGCGCTGCACAGGATCCGTGCAACACAACATCCTGGCCGCCGCCGCGTCCGGGGTGTCGAACTTCATCGCCGCGCAGGGCGGCTGTCCCGACCGGGTGTTCCACCGCGCCGGCGTGGAGGAGCGGGCGCTGGGCCAGCCGACGGTGGCGCTCGACCTCCGCGCCTATGTGGCGATGATGGAGGTGGCGGCGGCGGAGACCGGCAACGACAATTTCGGCCTGCTCTACGGCCGGCAGTTCCAGCCGGAGATGCTGGGGCTGATCGGCTCCATAGCGCTGGCGGCGCCGACACTGGGGGCCGCGCTCGACCATCTCGCCCGGCTGTTCCCCTTCCACCAGCAGGCGACCGAGACCCGCTTCGTCCGCGAGGGCGAGCTGCTGCGGCTGGAATACCGCATCCTCGACGGGCGCATCGTCGAGCGGCGGCAGGATGCCGAACTGACCATGGGCATGTTCGCCAATGTGGTGCGCGCCTGCCTCGGCCCGAACTGGATGCCGGAGGAGGTGCATTTCGAGCATCCCAAGCCGGAGGGCTGGCGCCAGCATCAGGCGCTGTTCGACGCGCCCGCCCATTTCGGCCAGCGCACCAACGCCATCCTGCTGCGCGACCGCCATCTCGACCGCCGCATGCCCGGCGGCGACATGGCGCGGCTGACCGGGCTGTGCGGCACGCTGATCGACATCGCCCGCGGCACCGGCACGCCGCCGCTGCTCGACCGGGTGAAGGCGGAGGTGCGGGCGCGGCTGCCGGAAGGCCCGCCCTATGTCGAGGACATCGCCGACCGGCTCGGCATCGCCCGCTGGACCCTGCAGCGCCGGCTGGCCGACGAGGGCTTGAGCTTCTCCGATCTGGTGGAGGGGGTGCGGCGCGATCTGGCGGCGGTCTACATCCGCCAGCGCCACGTCCCCATCGCCGACATCGGTGCCCTGCTGGGCTATTCGGAGGTCAGCGCCTTCAGCCGGGCCTTCCGCCGCTGGTTCGGCGCGTCGCCGGCGAAGATGCGCGACGGCAAGGGCTGAGGGATGGCGGTCGCGAGCCTGCCGTCATAAGATCGGTTCCGGGATGTTTCCGGGACAGGACAGGGCTGGCATGGCGCGCGCATCGAGGAATCGCCACCGCTTCTGGCGGGATCCCGCCCTTCCGCATCTGGAGGCGCGGAGCATCGAGGAGGGGCAGGAGGTCAGCTACGGCTGGCACAGCCACCCGACCTTCTCCATCGGGCTGGTCACCGGCGGTGTCAGCGACTTCCGCATCGGCGCCGACTGCCACCGGATCGCTGCCGGCACCGTCGTGCTGATGAACCCGGACGAGGCGCATGTCTGCAACCCGCTCGACGGCCGGCCCTGGTCCTATCGCATGCTGTATGCCGATGCCGGGTGGCTGGCGGCGCTGGAGGGGGAGGTGGCGTTCCGGCCCTATGCCCCGCATCTGAGCCGGAATCCGGACCTGGCCGGTCAGCTGGAGCGGCTGTTCGCGCTGCTGTTCGATCCGCTTCCCGACAGCACCGGGAAGGAGGCGGCGATCCGGGTCTTCCTCGCCGGGCTGCGGCCGGCGCTGGGCGGATTGTCGGCCGGCGCGGATCAGGGCGGCGAGCATGAGGCGCTGGATCGGGCCGCCGCCTTCATCTCAGCCCACTGCACGCAGCCGCTGCGGCTGGCCGAGATCGCCGAGGTGTCGGGCCTGTCGCCGTCCTATCTGGTGCGGTCCTTCAAGGCGCGCTATGGGCTGACGCCGCACGCCTACCAGATCAACCGCCGCATCCAGTTCGGCCGGCGGGAGCTGCAACGCGGCCGGCCGATCGTGGAGGTCGCGCTGGATGCCGGTTTCGCCGATCAGGCTCACTTCCAGCGCGCCTTCAAACGGCATGTCGCCGCCACCCCCGGCCAGTACATGCGGCGGGAGTGACCGGGGGCGTGGCAATCAGGGGGCGATGCCGATGTGGACGGCGCTCGCCGCGAGCAGGGCGGCCATGGCGCGGTTGAACAGCCGCATCCGCCGCCCATCCGCCAGCAGATGGCGCAACCGGGCACCGGCGTAGGCCCAGCAGCCGACCGAAAGATAACAGATGACGAAATACAGACCGGCGAAGATCCAGAGCCGGGCAGGATCGTCCCCGGCATAGGCACCGACCCCGGCCAGGGCCGCGACCCAGGCCTTCGGGTTCAGCCACTGCATGGCGGCGCCCTGAAGCACCGAGGGGGCCGGGGGCGGTTCGTCGTCGGCGATCCCGCCGTCGCTTTTCCACAGCTTCCAGCCCATCCACAGCAGGAAGGCCATGCCCGCCCACCGGGTGAGCATGGTGGCAGCGGGCCAGCCGCGCAACAGCTCCGCCAATCCAAGCCCGGCCAGAACCAGCAGCAGGACGAATCCCAGCGTGGCGCCGGTGACATGGTGCAGTGTGGCGCGCAGACCATGCGAGGCTCCGCTGGACAGTGCCACCACATTGACCGGGCCGGGGGAGATCGATGCGGCCAGCGCGAAGCCGGCCATCGACAGGTAAAGCATCATCATCGCCGCCGCCCTACTTCAGCAGCGGCAGCGATCCGGTCAGCGAGCGCACCAGCGCCGCCGGCCCATGCAGGCAGAGGCCGAGATAGCGCAGTTCCTCCTGCCGCGTGGCGGCAAGGCGCTGGCGGTAGTCGTCATAGCTCTTGGCGCGCTGGGCGACGTCGGTCATGCCGATCACGCCCAGCCCCTCGACCTCGCGCTCCGCCGCGTTCCGGCGCAACGCGCGCAAGCCGTCGGCATCGGACACCAGGATGGGCATCACGATGGTGGTGATGCCGGGATGACCGGCGCCGTCGGCATCCTGCAGGTCGCAGCCCACCAGGTCGGGCCGCAGTTTTCCCAAAGTCATCGACAGGGCGGCGGCGGTGTTGGCGATCAGCCCCGGTGGCAGGGCGCGGTCGATGATGAAGGCACAGCGTGTCACGTCCGGCATTCCCTTTGTTGGATGAAGGTCAGGCCGGGGACTGTCGTGGATCGGGCGGGGGCGGGTATTGAATGAAATTACCCACGGCCCGAAGGGCTGCAACCGGCATCCGCACCGTCTATATTGTCCTGACAGCACCGTCGCTTGGGGGGCTGCCAGGGGGCATTCGAGGTGCCAGGATGTCAACGAACTACGTCAACACCTTCATCACCGCCGCGGCCGACTGCAAGGCGAAGACCGGCACCGTTCCGTCCAAAGCCGGTACGATCGGCGCGCTGCAGCTCTCGCTGCTGTTGGAACGGCCCTATGCGATGACCAGCGACGAATTGCTGCTGGAGGTCCATATGATCCGCAACGGCATTCCGCCGGAAGAGCGCGAGGCGGCGCGCGCCTGGCTCTTCGGTAAGCCACAGGCCTGCCTGCGGGCGTCACCGCTGGTCAAGCAGTATGGCTGGGGCCTGCACCATGACGGCGACGGCCGGGTCGCCGCCTATGGGGCCGAGAGCGACGCCTACCGCGACCTGAGCCGCCGTGCGGACGTGAGCGTCGTTGCCGGGATGCGCAACAGCCGCGGCTGACGGCGCCGGTTCAGACCCCGACCTCCACCGCCGCGTTGACGACGTAGATCTGCTCGTTGCGGTCGTTCTTGTCGGCCAGGAAGATGCCGCTGGGCGCCAGCATGCCGCCGCTGGTGACGTAGATGCTGACGGCGCCATAGGGGAAGACGGCCTTCACCGCCTCGTGGTCCAGCCGGTCGGCATCGGCCGGCACGGCGAGGTGGACGCGCACCTGCATCCTGCTGGTGTCGCCGTCGACCAGGGTGCGCATGCCGGGCATCGAGTTGCGCTCTATGGCGTTGCGCACGGCGCGGACGGCAGCCTTGGTCACGTCCTGGCCGTGCAGATCCACTCCCATGCCGAGTTCCACGAACATCACCTGTTTCATCGCGTCTGGCCTTCCATGGCTGTCGGTCGATGGGATGATGACGCGTGGACCCAGGCAGGGCCAGGGGGGACGGGGGGAATTTCGGGGGGTGGAAGGCGCCTGCCCCCCACCTCACCCCGTACCGGACTCTCGTCACGCCTTCGGGCGGACTTCCCCATCCATCTTGGCGCCGTTGCGGTGGTGGAGGCCGGAGAAAGCGCGCTCCAGACGGCGGGGGGCGCGGATCAGGTGGAGGTACAACTCGTCGAACTGGCCGACGGAGGCGAGCTGGCGCACGTCGTTGACGGTGATCCGCTGTCCGTTCAGCTCGATCAGGCCGCTGTCGCGCAGCCGCCGCAGGGTGCGGTTGATGTGGACGATGCTGAGACCCAGCGCGTCGGCCAGGATCTCCTGCGTCACCGGCAGCACGAAATGCCCGTCGGTCACCATGTTGACGATGCTGAGGCGGCGCAGAAGCTCGACGATCAGATGGGCTGTGCGCTCCAGCGCGGTGCGCCGGCCCAGGCTGAGCAGCCGTTCGGCGACGATGGCCTCCTCCCGTGCGCCGGACCAGGCGAGGGCGGCGGCAAGGCGCGGGAAGGACCGGAACAGCTCGCCGATCTTCTCCGGCGGGAAGCTCGCCACCTCGACCGGGGTCAGGGTGGTGACGCTGTGGTCGGCCGATTCGAACAGGGTGCAGTACATGCCGATGATGTCGCCGGGCAACACAAAGTTGACGACCTGGCGCCGTCCGTCCGGCAAGGCTTTGTGGCGGATCGCCCACCCGTCCCGCATGATGCGGACGTCGCGATATCTTTCGCCCTGTTGGAGAAGATCGGTGCGTGGCGGCACGCGGTCGATCGCCCTTTCCAGATCGGCAAGATACATCTTTTCCTCATCCGACAGGACAAGGTAGCTGCTCAATTTGAGCCACAAAGGAGTGGGTTCAAGGGCGCGGCTCGCCTGGGCGCGAGTCATGGTCGTCTCTTTGCCTTCTTTGTCCTAATATTGGCGTTTCGATAAACGGGCGCGCCGTTGAACCGGTTCCGCGATGTCTCGAACGTTTAGGGTTTTCAGGCGGGGCAGCCACAACATAGGTTAATCGGCCGAATATTTTTCTCGAACGGCCTGTGACGCGCAGCCGACCCATGTGTTGTTCCCTATGCAATTGGACCTACCGGCGGTTTGGCCGGGTGGAACCGAGAACCAATCGAGCGGGGGGCATGATGACGTCGGAGGAAGAGGCGGCGGGGATGGCCGCTCTCTCGATTTGTGAATCGCTGGTGATTGCCATGGTCGAAAAGGGCCTCCTCACGGTCGAGGAGGCACGGGGCGTGCTGGAGGATGCCGCTGCCGCCCATTTGCGACAGGGAATGCCGGAACCGGCAAGCCTGCGTCAGGAGTTGGCGGTGCGCTTCATCGAGCGGCTCGCCCTGCAGGTGGACGCCGCCGGTCCCTACAGTCGCGGCTGACGCACCGGTGCGGGTGGACCGGCGCGATCAGTCCTGAAGGATGGTCGAATTGCGCCGGTCGCCGGTCTCCCGCCGGCCGGCGGGCCGGTCGGCCAGGGAGTCGCTCAACAATTGCGCGACCTCCTTGGCGGCGATCGGCTTGTGCAGGATGCGATAGCCGCTGGCTTCGGCATCGGCGATGCGCTCGGGCGCGGTGTCGCCGGTCAGCACGACGCTGGCCGGGGCCGGAAATCCCCGCTCCCGCAGGGCGGTTTCGACCGCATGGATGGCCTCCAGACCGGTGGCGCCCGCTTCCAGCCGGTAATCGGCGATCACCAGATCGGGCGGGCGCGGTTGGTCCCGCAGCAGGCGGATCGCATCGGCGGCACTGTCGGCCGCGGTCGCGCGCCAGCCGAAATCCTCGATCAGCAGGGTCAGCCCCTCGCGCACCAGCGGATCGTCGTCGATCACCAGGGCGGTGCCGCGTCCGGGCTCCGGCGCCTGTTCCGCATCGGGCGCCCCGGACATTGCGGCGACCGCCGGCAGGGCGGAGGTGGGGATTTCCAGCGTGAAGCAGGATCCCTTGTTCGGCCGGGACGCGACATGCACGCGGTAGCCCAGCAGCCGCGCCAGCCGGTCGACGATGGCCAGCCCCAGCCCCAGCCCCTTGCCACGGTCGCGGGTGGGGTTGGAGATCTGGTAGAATTCGTGGAAGATCCGCTCCAGATGCTCGGGCGGGATGCCGATGCCGGTGTCGTAGACCTGGATGCGCAGGGCGCCCGGACGATGGCGGCAGCCCAGCAGGATGCGGCCGTGGTCGGTGTAGCGCAGCGCATTCTCCACCAGATTGCGGATGATCCGCTCCAGCAGCGCCGGATCGGCGTTCAGTGTCGCGCCGGTGGGAACGCTGCGGAAGGCGACGCCCTTCTCCGCGGCGCGCAGCCGGTATTCGCCCTCCAGCCGGGCGAAGATGGTGCCGAGCGACACCGCCTGGATGTTGGGGGACACCGTACCGGCATCCAGCTTCGAGATGTCCAGGATGGCGTCGAGCAGGCGGCACAGCGCGTCCATCGACGCCTCGATGCTGCCGACCAGCGCCGCCGCGGGATGGTCGCCCAGCCGGATCGCCAGGGCGGAGGTCAGCAGGACCAGCGATTGCACCGGCTGGCGCAGGTCGTGGCTGGCCGCCGCCAAAAAATGCGTCTTGGCGGCGTTGGCGCGCTCCGCCACCATCAGCGCCATCACCGCCTCCTGGCGCGAGCGTTCCTCCTCGTTGCGGGCGCTTTCCGCCTCGGCGCGGGCCTGTTCGGCACGCTCGGCCAGGGTGCGCTGGATTGTGATCTCCTCCGCCGCGCGCATCTCGCGCTCGCGCTGGATCGCCGCGATGTGGTCCAGCATGGCGTTGAAGCCGCGCGCCAGGGCCGAAACCTCGTCATTGCCGCGCACCCGGGCGCGCTGTCCGGTGAAGCCGTCGGTGGCGATGGCGCCGGCCAGCCGTTCCAACTCGCGCAGGGACCGGGTCATGTGGTTGCCGACGGCGCGGCTGCCGACATAGATCGCCAGCAGGGCGAGGACGGCCACCAGACCATAGGCAGGCAGCATCCAGGACAGGAGCGCGGAGTTCGGCGTTTCCGGAGCCTCCAGCCGCAGCTTCAGCCCCAGCGTGACCAGCCGTTCCGGCACGCTCAGCGGCACTGTAACCGCCATCATGTCCGGCGGAACCGGCGGGGGCGGCCCGCTGCCGTGGAGAAGCTCCGCCTCCGGATGCAGGACCAGGGAGTCGAGCGGCACCTTGTAGAGCAGCGCTCCTTCCGGCGAGGCGGTGCGGGAATAGATCAGCATTTCCGCCGCCAGCAGGAACAGGGTATCGCCCTGCTGCACCACCCTGGCGGCGGGCTTGCCGGCGGCGATTGCGGCGCGTAGCCACGCCATGTCGGCCGGCGCGATGGCCAGCGGGGCGGCATGCCGCCCGTTGTCGGCGATCGGCTCCCCTTCGAAGTCGGTGAAGACCAGCGCCACCGGAACGCTGGCGATGTGGTTGAAGCTGCGCAGGAAGGGGATCAGATAGGTCTCCTTCCCGGCCGAATCGACCAGCGCCGTGGCGAGCACGCTGTTGTCCGCCAGCTCGCGCACCGTCGTCACCAGCGTGGACAGCAGCCCTTCGGTCTGGCGGGCGGCGAGGCTGGCGTTCGCCTCCACATTGGCATGGTGCTGGCGCGCCAGATGACGGCTCGACACCAGATACAGGCTGGCGCCGATCAGGATGGCGATCAGCACGCCCAGCGCCAGCGACACCAGCGCGAAGCGGCGGGCCAGCCGTCCGGACGTCAGCATCCGCTGGGCGACGCGGGGGATGGTGCCATTGTGGGGGGAGCCGGTGGGGGTTGGATCGATCATCCGTGTTCTCAATCCACTGGAACCAGCACGCCGTCGGCGCGGAAGCGGGCCATCAGCAGGTCGTCCGGTCCCAGCGCCTCGTGCCGGCCGGGGGCGAAGGGACGGTCGTAGTCGCGGGTCACCCCGTGATAGGGGCCGACCTGTTCCAGCGCGTCGCGCACGGCGGCGCGGTCTGTGGTGCCGGCGCGGTCGATGGCGAGGGCCAGGATGCGGGTCAGATCATAGGCGTGCAGGAAACCGACCGGCGACACGATGTCTTCCGGCCGTTGGATGCCGAACAGGCGCCCGGCGGTCTCCAGCACCGGCGCCAGCCGGTCCGGCGGGATGCGGAAGGGGCTGAAGGTCTGGATCACGCTGAAGTCCACCTCCTGCAGGGCCGGCCCGGCCTGTCCGACGAAATCCCCGCCGGTGACGCCCCAGTGACTGAGGATCGGCAGCCGCCGCGCCGGCGGCAGGGCGGCGATCTCGCGCACCAGCACGGCCGCCTCGTCGTCGTTGGCGACCAGCAGGATCGCCTGGGCGCCGGCGTCGGCGAGCGCCTTGTACTTGTCGATCAGGGTGCGGTCGCGCCAGTTGTACCAGGCGGTGCCGACGAGGTCCGGTGTCCTGTGCCCGGCAAGGTAATGGTTGGCCGCCTCCAGGTTGGAGCGGCCCCAGGCGGTGTTGGTCAGCAGCAGCCCGACATGGGTCAGGCCGCGGTCGGCAGCACGCTTCAGCAGGAAGGGCATGGCCAGGCTGTCGCGCAATGAGAGCCGGAAGATGTAATTGGGCTCCATCCCGTTGTCGACGATGGCGTCGGCCGACGACCAGGGGGCGAGGAACAGGGTGCGGGTCTGTTCGAGGACCGGCAGTTCCTCGATCACCACCGGGCTGAACCGGCCGCCGAAAACGGCGACCAGTCCGGGGATGGTGGCCAGTTCCCGGATGTTCTTGATGCCGCGGGCGGAGATCGAACGGTGTTCGCGCGTGATCAGCGTCAGCGGCCGGCCGCCAAGAACGCCGCCGTTGCGGTTGATGTCGTCGATGGCGGTCAGAATCCCGCGCTCGATCGCTTCGGCCGATGTGCTGTTGGTCAGCCCGAATTCGCCGTCCAGCGCCAGCACCACCGGTTCCCCGGCACTTTGCCGCTCCACCTGCCCGGCGGCGGCAGCCGGCACTGCCGCAAGCGAGAGCGCGAGGGCAAGCATAAGCAGGACTTGATGGAATAGGTGGAGGGCTGCGGAAAACATTGGCCGTCGTTCGAGTGGATCGGCGAACGGAAGATTTGGCTCCCGTGCGCGTAACGCGGCACTATGGGTGGGGGGGACCGGCGGGGTCAATCTGCTCTTCGGCCGAGCAACGGATGCGTAACACCTGTGCCGTTGCGGCAAGTTGCTCGCCGGCAGCGTTCATTATTATCTTTAAAGGCAAGATTACGCGTGGCGCGCGCCGCCCGGCGGTGGGCGGCGCGCGCTGATCGGCGGTATAGGATCGGCTTGCTCAGACCAATTTGGCGGTCAGGCTGATCTGGGTGCCGGCCAGCGCCTTCGACACCGGACAGTTGGCCTTGGCGCCGTTCGCCTGTTCCTGGAAGGTGGCCTCGTCGATGCCGGGGATTTCCGCTTCGCACTCCAGCTCGATCCGGCTGATGGCGAAACCGGCGCCGGCCTTCTCCAGATGCACCTTGGCGGTGGTGTGGACGCGGGTCGGCGTGTGGCCGGCTTGGGCGAGCCCGGCCGACAGCGCCATGGAGAAGCAGCCGGCATGCGCCGCCGCGATCAGTTCCTCAGGGTTGGTGCCCTGGCCGTTCTCGAAGCGGGAGGGAAAGGAGTAGCTGCCTTCGAAGGCGCCGCTGCCCAGCCGCATCTTGCCGCTGCCCGATTTCAGGTCGCCGCGCCATTCGGCGTCCGATTGCCGCATCGCCATGGTGATGTCTCCCCTTGCTGGTCATGGTCGGACCGGCCCGCCGCATTGCGGGGACCGGTCGAGCCTGACCTAGGGCCATCGACCGCGGCGGCCAGCCGCATACTCCCTTCGCGTTGCCCTCGTGCCGTCGACTTTACAGCCAGTCGGGAACGCGCTCGGCCGCCAGCATCTCCTCCACCGTCGGGCGGGGGCGGATGACGGAGAAGCGGTCGCCGTTGACCAGCACCTCCGGCACCAGCGGCCGGCTGTTGTAGGTCGAGGCCATCACCGCGCCATAGGCGCCGGCCGACAGGAAGGCGACGAGGTCGTCGTCGGCCAGCGGAGGCAGCGGGCGCTGCACGGCGAAGGTGTCGCCGCTCTCGCACACCGGGCCGACCACGTCGTACGGCTCCTGTACCGCGCCGTCGGCCGGCTCCGCCACCGGGACGATGCCGTGATAGGCGTCGTACAGCGACGGGCGGATCAGGTCGTTCATCGCCGCATCGACGATGGCGAAGCGGCGGTGCAGTCCCTGCTTCACATAGATGACGCGGCTGACCAGGATGCCGGCGTTGCCGACCAGCGAGCGGCCCGGCTCCAGCGTGATGCGGCAGCCGAGATTGCCGGTGATGGAGCGCACCATCGCGGCATAGTCGGCCAGATCGGGCGGCGCCTCGTTCTTGTAGGTGATGCCCAGCCCGCCGCCGAGGTCGAGGCGCTGGATGTCGTGGCCGTCCTCGCGCAGCTGGTGCAGCAGGGCCGCGACCCGCTCGTAGGCCGCCCGGAAGGGGGCGAGGTCGGTCAGCTGCGAGCCGATATGGACGGCGATGGCGACCGGCTTGATGCCCGGCAGGGCCGCGGCGCGGCGGTAGATCTCGCGCGCGTGGTCATAGTCGATGCCGAACTTGTTCTCTTTCTTGCCGGTGGCGATCTTGGCGTGGGTCTTGGCGTCGACGTCCGGGTTGACGCGGAAGGCGATGGGAGCCTCCACGCCCATGGACGAGGCGATCTCGCTCAGCGCCTCCAGCTCCGGCACCGATTCGACGTTGATCTGGTGGATGCCGGCCTCCAGCGCGGCGCGCAGGTCGTCGCGGGTCTTGCCGACGCCGGAGAAGACGATGCGTTCCGCCGGGATGCCGCCGGCCAGCGCCCGCTTCATCTCGCCCACCGACACCACGTCGCCGCCGGCGCCCAGCCTGGACAGGGTGCGGATGACGGCGAGGTTGGAGTTGGCCTTCAGCGCATAGCACACCCCGGCATCCTGGCCGGCGAAGGCGCCGGCATAGGCGTTGTAGTGCGATTCCAGCGCCGCGGTGGAATAGAGGTAGAAGGGCGTGCCCACCTCCCGCGCCACATCTTCCAGAGATACGGATTCGGCGTGCAGAACGCCGTTGCGGTAGGCGAAGACGCTCATCGGGGAACCATTCGGCGAACCGGTGCGGGCGGTCATGGGAACTGGACTCCGGAACCGGCCGGCTTACCGGGCTTCGGGTCCATCGAGGGGTTGGGGTAGGTGCGGGGGAAGGGATCGACCTGACCCTCCGGCACCGGGCTGTCGACCGCCTTCGGCTTCTTGCCGCAGCCGGCCAGCGCCAGGGCGCCGGCCAGGGCGAGGATGGCCAGGGTGAGGCTGCGGTTCACAGGAAACGCTCCCGGGCGGCCTTCACCGCCTCCTGCACGCGGACGGGGGCCGGGCCGCCGAAGCTGGTGCGGCTGTTCAGCGACGCCTCGATGCTCAGCGCCGGATAGACGGCTTCGGTGATGCGCGGCTCGATGGCCTGCAACTCTTCCAGCGTCAGGTCGGTCAGGCCGACGCGGCGGTCCTCCGCCGCCTTCACGGCACGGCCGGTGACGTGGTGCGCCTCGCGGAAGGGCATGTTCAGCTCCCGCACCAGCCAGTCGGCGAGGTCGGTGGCGTTCAGGAAGCCGCGGTCGGCCGCCTCGCGCATCGCCGGGACGTTCGGCTGCATGTCGCGCACCATGCCTTCCATGGCGGCGATGCAGAGCGCCAGCGTGTCGTCGGCCTCGAACACCGGCTCCTTGTCTTCCTGCATGTCCTTCGAATAGGCCAGCGGCAGGCCCTTCATTGCGATCAGCAGGCTGTTCAGGCTGCCGATCACCCGGCCGGCCTTGGCGCGCACCAGCTCCGCCGCGTCCGGGTTCTTCTTCTGCGGCATGATGGAGGAGCCGGTGGTGAAGGCGTCCGTCAGCTTGATGAAGCGGAACTGGGCCGAGCACCAGATCACGATCTCCTCGGCGAAGCGCGACAGGTGCATGGCGCAGATCGACGCCGCCGACAGGTATTCCAGCGCGAAGTCGCGGTCGGACACCGCGTCCAGCGAGTTGGCGGTCGGCCGGTTGAAGCCCAGCGCCTCCGCCGTCATGAAGCGGTCGATGGGGTAGGGGGTGCCGGCCAGAGCCGCCGAGCCGAGCGGGCATTCGTTCAGCCGGCAGCGGGCGTCGCGGAAGCGGCTGCGGTCGCGCCCGAACATCTCGACATAGGCCAGCAGGTGGTGGGCGAAGCTGATCGGCTGCGCCGCCTGCAGGTGGGTGAAGCCGGGCATCACCGTTTCGGTGTGCTGCTCCGCCAGGTCGATCAGCGCGGTCTGCAGGGCGGTCAGGCCGGCGATGGTGCGGTCGATGGCGTCGCGCACCCACAGCTTGAAGTCGGTCGCCACCTGGTCGTTGCGCGAGCGGCCGGTGTGCAGGCGCTTGGCCGGTTCGCCGATCAGTTCGGCCAGCCGGGCCTCCACATTCATGTGGATGTCCTCCAACTCCACCTTGAAGGTGAAGGCGCCGGCGTCAATCTCTGCTTTCACGCGGTCGAGGCCGTCGATGATGGCGTCGGCGTCGGCCTGGGTTATGATGCCCTGCTTGGCCAGCATCGCGGCATGGGCCTTCGACCCGGCGATGTCCTGGTCGGCGAGCCGCTTGTCGAAGCCGATGGAGGCGTTGATCTTCTCCATGATGGCGGCGGGACCGCGTGCGAATCGCCCGCCCCACATCTGGCTGGCGGCGGGTGCGGCGGCGGAATTCGGCGGGGTCTGATCGGCGCTCATGGGGACGTATACCGGGGCATTCGGGTGAAGGGGAGCGAGGAAGCGTGAGTATGCGGACTTTGGCGGCCGTCGCAACGGTTTGTGTGTGCATGGCCGGGGCCGGCCTGTGGTGGAGCGCCGGCGCGGCGCCTGCCGCTCCTGAGGTGGTGCGGCTGGGCGCGCCGGACGCGCCGTCGGGCGGCGTCACGCATGTCGCCTCCACCGGCGCCGACAAGCTGGAGAAGTTCAAGGGGGCGGAGCCGAAGCCGATGCCGCCGCTGTCCTTCGTCGATGCCGAGGGGCGGCGGGTCGATCTGGCCGATTTCAAGGACCGGGTGATCCTGCTGAACCTGTGGGCGACCTGGTGCGGGCCCTGCGTGAAGGAAATGCCGTCGCTCGACCGCCTGCAGGGCCAGCTGGGCGGCGACGCCTTCCAGGTGGTGGCGCTGTCGCTGGACCGCGGCGGCCGGACGGCGGTGGAGCCTTTCTATAAGAAGACGGGGGTTGAGCATCTGACGGTGTTCCTCGATCCCGGATCGGAGTCGATGAAGACGCTGTCCTTGCGCGGCCTGCCCACGACGATCCTGGTCGATCCGGAAGGGCGCGAGCTTGGCCGCGTCGAAGGGGCGGTGGAGTGGGATTCGCCGGAGGTCGTCGCCTTCCTGCGCCAGTTCCTTGGGCATGGTGGCGGGCCGGCGCGCGACCGCGGCGGCGTGATGAAGACCGGCGGCTGACGATCCTGTGGCCTTGGGGTAGAGTGCGGCGATGACGTTCCGCCTGTCCCGAGCCCTTCCATGATGCAACCCGCCGCTTCCGGCCCCAAGCGCTACACCATCGGTCCCGGCATCGTGATGATGCGGCAGGGGGAGCGCGCCGACCGGGCGTGGCTGATCGAATCCGGCGAGCTGGAGGTGCTGCTGACCCTGCCGGACGGCGGCACCCGGCGGCTGAGCGTCGTCGGCAAGGGGGCGGTGGTCGGCGAAATGGCGCTGATCGACGATGGCGAGCGCAGCGCCACTGTGCGGTCGCTGACCGAGGTGTCGTGCGTCGAGGTGACGCGGGAGGCATTCCAGGGCTTGCTGAAGCGCAGTCCGCCACTGGCGTCGTTCCTGCTGCAGAGCCTGATCGCCGCCATCCGCCGCGACTATGGCCTGCCGGCGGTCGAACGCTACGGCAATGCGGTGGATTTCCGCTCCACCAACTCCTTTCAGAAGGTGGTCGATCGCCGGATGATCCGTGAGGGGCACGTCTTCTTCGGCCCCAATGAGCCGGTGAACGCCGCCTACCTGATCCAGTCCGGCCGCGTGGCGCTCCGTCCCGGCCGCGGCACGCTGGGCGACGACATCGCGACGCTCGGGCCCGGCCGGCTGTTCGGCGAGATCTATCTGCTGACCGGGCGCCAGCCCGACGTCACCGCCGTGGCGGTCGCCGGCGGCATCTGCGAGGTCATCGACAAGCGCAGCTTCGAGGACGCGGTGATGGCGATGCCGCCGATCCTGAAATCGCTGGCCCGCATCTACATCGCCCAGCTGACGAAGAAGGCGGCCGCTCCCGCTGGCTCGCCCCCGTCTGCCGAGAAGGCCGGCTGACACTGGGATGCGACTTGGCGCTGGATTTGCCGGGGCTTCTGGTGGAAAACAGCGCCTTCGCGATTTTTGCGGCGCTCCGGCCCCATCGGGAGGCGTGCGCCATTCAGGGAGACAGCATGTTCACTGCCGCCAGCTTCCGCGTCGGCGACCGCGTGACGATCCGCAGCGGCCAGTCCATTCCGCAATCCATCGCCACGGTGGAACGCTACAAGGAGGGCGGGCGCTGCATGATCCTGTCCGACGGCAGCGAATGGCGCGCCGACGGGCGGCGCCAGTGGGGGTTCCGCGGCAGCTACTACAAGGGTCCGGTGGTGGAGCCGTTCGAGGCCGGCGACGACGAGTTCATCGCCCGCCGCCGCGCCATCGGCGCCATCCGCAAGTTCGGCGACGGCCTGACCATGGACTCCCCGCTGACCACCGAGGCGCTGCAGCGGATTCTGGAGGCGGTGGATCGGGAGAAGGCGGCGGCCGGCAAGCAGGGGTGATACCTCACCCCGCCAGCGTCATGCCCATTTCCCAGAAATCGGCTTCCAGCCGGCAGGCCTGACGGAAGACGGTCAGCAGACGGGGGAAGCGCGCTTCCGTCATCCCGTCCGCCGCCAGCCGGTCGAGGTTCTCCCGCGCCGCCTGCGCCACCTCCTGATAGGCCTCGCCGGCATATTCGGCGATCCAGACGCGGTAGGGGTTGGAGTCGTCCAGCGCGCCGGGCAGCGCGGCCAGCCGGCGGCCGATCTCGGCATAGCCGATGACGCAGGGGCTGAGCGCCACATGCAGGTCCAGCAGGTCGCCGCGCAGGCCGGTTTCCAGCACATAGCGGGTGTAGGCCATCGTCGCCTTGGCCTCCGCCGCCTGTTCCAGCTCGGCGGCCGGCAGGCCCCAGCCGGCGCACAGGCCGACATGCAGGTCCATCTCCACGTCGAGAATCGCCTTTAGGCCGTTCAGCGACGCCCGCATCTCGCGCAGGTCGCGGCCCTTGTAGATGGCGAGCGCGTAGGCGCGGGCGAAATGGATCAGGAACAGGTAGTCCTGCACCAGATAATGCCGGAAGCACGCCTGCGGCAGCGTGCCGTCGCCCATCCCGCGCACGAAGGCGTGGTCGACATAGGCCGACCAGTCCGGCCGCGCCTCGGCGACGAGCCGGTCGAACAGGTCGGGGCTGCGGGTGTGGGCGGTCATGGCTGTGGTCTCCGATGCGGCTGACGGGAGTGGGCGGACACTCTACCCGCTATTCGCCGGTTTGCAGCAAGGCTCCGCGCACCCGTGCCCGATGGAAGGCGTACAGGAACACGGCGATCCCGCCCGCCATGTAGACCACGTTCAGCCCGACCGCCCAGGCCAGATGGTCCCAGCGCAGGACGCCGTCGAACACCAGCGCCCGCATGCCCTCGAACACATGGGCCGACGGCAGGGCCAACGACACCGGCTGGAGCCAGGCCGGCAAGACCGACACCGGGTAATAGACGGCGCTGACCGGGGCCAACATGAAGACGACGATCCAGGCCAGCCCCTCCGCCCCCATGCCGTAGCGCAGGATCAGCGCGACGATCAGCAGACCCAGCGACCAGCCCAGCACGATCAGGTTGGCGAAGAAGGCGGCCAGCGGCAGGCCCAGCGCGTAAACCGAATAGCCGAAGAAGGGAATCGCCAGCGCCGTTGCCGGCAGCACGCCGATCAGGGTGCGCAGCAGGCTCATGGTCATCAGCGCCGTCACCCATTCGCCGGGGCGCAAGGGGCTGACGAACAGATGGCCCAGGTTGCGCGACCACATCTCTTCCAGAAAGGAGATGGAGACGCCGAGCTGGCCGCGGAACAGCACGTCCCACAGCAGCACCGCGCTGACCAGCACGCCGGCGCCCTGCGCCACCCAGCCGCTGCCGCCGCCGTTGGTCGAGGCCATGAACTGGTTGATGTAGCCCCACAGGATCATCTGCATGGTCGGCCAATAGGCCAGTTCCAGGATGCGCGGCCAGGACCCGCGCAGCAGATACCAGTAGCGCAGCACCATGGCGCCGACCCGGCGCAGCGAGAAGTCGGCACGCGGAATCGCCACCTCATTCGGCTGCATCGGCGGTCTCCCCGGTGAGGATGCGGCCATCGGAGTCAACGCCGTCGGACGCGCGGGCGATGTCGAGGAACACCTCCTCCAGCGTCTGGCGGCCATAGCGGGCGACCAGGGCGGACGGAGCGCCGCGGTCGACGATCCGCCCCTGCCGCATCATCAGCACGCTGTCGCACAGCCGCTCCACCTCCAGCATGTTGTGGGAGGCAAGCAGGATGGTGGCGCCGGTGCGGGCGCGGTACCGCTCAAGATATGTCCGGATCCAGTCGGCGGTGTCGGGGTCGAGCGAGGCCGTCGGCTCGTCCAGCAGCAGAAGCTCCGGGTCGTTCAGCAAAGCTTTCGCAAGGGCAACCCGGGTTTTCTGCCCCGCCGACAGCCCGCCGGAGGGGCGATCGAGAAAACGCGACAGGTCAAGATGCTCGGCCAATTCTTGGACGCGCTTTTTGACGCATGTCAAACCGTAGAGGTGGGCATAGACGGTAAGGTTCTCCCGCACCGTCAATCGATGGGGCAGCTCGACGTAGGGGGAGGAGAAGTTCATGCGCGGAAGCACGGCATGCCGGTGGCGCGCCATGTCGACGCCCAGGATCTCCACCGTCCCGGCCGTCGGCAGCAAAAGCCCCAGCAGCATCGAGATGGTCGTCGTCTTGCCCGCCCCGTTGCCGCCGAGAAGGCCGGTGACGCTGCCGCGCGGCACGGTGAAGGCGATGGCGTCGACCGCCGTCACGTCCCGTCCGTCCGGAGTCGGGAAGCGCTTGGTCAGCCCGTCCGCCCGGATGGCGGGCGATAAGGCGGTCGAAGGACGGGACGTCATGGTTGGCTCGGTCATGATCTGCTCGGGCATGCGCACAGAATATGGCGGCGTCCGCCGCAACCGCCAGGGGCATGGATCATGGTGACGATGGCCAGCGCGCTGACCGCGCCGATCCCGGTCGCTCCGCCGCCGCCGCAATGGGCGCAGCCGGACGGCCGCATCACGTTGCGCACGCTGATCCTGATCCGCTGGGTCGCGGTGCTGGGGCAGCTTGCCGCGGTGACCTTCGTCAATCTCGGGCTGGGCTTCCCGCTGCCGCTGGGGCCGGTGCTGGCCGCCATCAGCGCGTCGGCCCTGCTGAACGTGGTGGCGATGGCCCAGCGCGGCGGCCGGCTGCGGCTGGCCGACCGCGACGCCGCGCTGTATCTCAGCTACGACATGCTGCAGCTGACGCTGCTGCTCTATCTGACCGGCGGGTTGAGCAACCCCTTCGCCATCCTGCTGCTGGCGCCGATGACCGTGGGCGCGGCCATTCTGTCGCGCTACAGCACGGTGCTGCTGACCGGGCTGAACCTGATCTGCCTGACCGCGCTCGCCCTCTGGCACTTCCCGCTGCCGTGGGAGGAGCCGGTGCGTTCGATGGCGCCGCTCTATGCCTTCGGCGTCTGGTTGTCGCTGTCGGTGTCGTCGGTCTTCATCGCCGGCTATGTCTTCCGCGTCGCCGCCGAGGCGCGGCGCTTCGCCGACGCGCTGGCCGCCTCGCAGGTGGCGCTTGCCCGCGAACAGCGGCTGGGCGCGCTGGGTGCCCTCGCTGCTGCCGCCGCGCACGAGCTGGGCTCACCGCTCGGCACCATCGCCGTGGTGGCGAAGGAACTGGCGCGCGACCTGCCGCCGGACAGCCCCTATGGCGAGGATGTCGAGCTTCTGCAGAGCCAGGTGATGCGCTGCCGCGAGATCCTGGCCGATTTGGCGCGCAAGCCGGAGGCCGACGGCGGCGACCCGTTCGAACGGCTGCCGCTGACCACGCTGATCGAGGCCGCCGCCGCGCCGCACCGTCTCGGCCACATCGACTTCATCGTCGAACCCCATCCGGTCGGCGAGGCGGAGGAACCCTTCCTGCGCCGCAGCCCGGAGATCATCCACGGCATCGGCAACTTCATCCAGAACGCCCACCAGTTCGCCCGCCACAAGGTGACGGTCGCCGCCGCCTGGGATGGGCGCGGCGTCACCATCACGGTGATGGACGACGGTCCGGGCTTCCCGCCCCACCTGCTGGGCCGTATCGGCGAGCCGTACCTGTCGGTGCGCGGCGAACGCTCCGGCCCGAAGGGGCAGACGGGCGGCGGCCATATGGGGCTGGGCATCTTCATCGCGCAGACGCTGCTGGAAAAGACCGGCGCGACCGTGCGCTACGCCAACAATCCGCCGGCCGGCGCTCCGCCCGCCGACCACATCGCCGGCGGGCATGCCAACCAGGGCGGAACGGGCGCGCGGATTTCCGTGCGCTGGAAGACCATCAACGCCAAGAAATGAGGTTTCACGGTGGACACCCTCAAAACAACCGATGACCTGCTGTCGGGCGATGCCGTCAAACTGACATTCACTGGCGACGTCACCCGCAGCCTCCTGATCGTCGACGACGACGCCCCCTTCCGCACGCGGCTGGCCCGGGCCATGGAAAAGCGCGGCTTCAACGTCGTCGCCGTCGACTGCGTCCAGCTCGGCATCGAGGTGGCGCAGGAATCCGCCCCCGCCTTCGCGGTGGTCGACCTGCGGCTGGGCGACGGCAATGGGCTGGACGTGGTGTCGGCCCTGCGCGACGCCCGCCCCGACGCCCGCGTCGTCATGCTGACCGGCTACGGCAACATCGCCACCGCCGTCGCCGCGGTGAAGGCCGGCGCCGTCGATTACCTGCCCAAGCCGGCCGATGCCGACGCGGTGGAATCGGCGCTGCTGGCCGACGGCCGGCCGCTGCCGCAGCCGCCGGAAAACCCGATGTCGGCCGACCGCGTCCGCTGGGAACACATCCAGCGCGTCTTCGAACAGTGCGACCGGAACGTCTCCGAGACCGCGCGCCGCCTGAAGATGCACCGCCGCACCCTGCAGCGCATCCTGAACAAGCACGCCCCGCGCGCCTGACTATCCGCGGCTTTGGCGAGAAACGCGAACGGCCCGCCCCGGATAAGGAGCGGGCCGTTCGCATGTCCAGCCGCGGCGCCGGTCAGGCGGTGCGGTCTTCCGTCCGGCAGGTCTTGATGCCCAGCAGCGTGTAGGCCGGGCAGAAGCCGACGACTGCCGTCAGCAGCGGCACCAACCCGACCAGTCCCCACAGGGTCTGCGGCCCAACGACGGTCAGCGAAATCAGGATCAGCCCGACGATGGCGCGCAACGCGCGATCCACCGGGCCCATGTTGCGGCAATTCATGGCGGCACCTGTTATGGATGAACAGTACCGTCTGCTTTACATCCCGGCCATTGGCCCGTCTGTGATTGAGTCACGCTGGGACGCGCCGTCTCTAGTTTGACCACACACCGTGTGTCGGCGGAGCCGGCCCGTCTTCAAGAAATTCGATCATTCTTCTTTCAATCCGCAGCAGCACCTCACGGGCCGGCAGACTGTGGCATTCACGGCTGTGGTCGCGGATCTGTCTGATCGCGGTGACGGTGGCGGATTCCTGACGGTGCGGCATGACGCAATCCCCCGTCCAAAAGACATATTGATGATATACCCTTTAGCTTATCCTGTGTAGCCAAAAAATACGTATACCTTACAATTTGTCTCGCGCCTGAAATCATGATGCGCATTTATCCAGCGCCAGCAGGGCCGCCGGGTCGAGCACCTGGATGCGGCCACGCGACAGGGACACGAAACCGCGGCGCTCGAACTCCTTCAATTGCCGGCTCACCACCTCGCGCGCGGTGCCCAGCTCCACCGCCAGCGCCTGGTGGGTGGTGTCCAGTCCGCCGGTCTCGTCGCGGCGGTCGGCCAGGAAGCGGGCGAGCCGCAGGTCGACGCGGCCGAAGGCGACCTCCTCGATCAGCATCATCATGCCGGTCAGCCGGTTGCCGAAGGACGCGAAGACGAAGTCGCGGAAGGCGGCGGAGCGTGCGACCAGATCGTGGAAGGGGCCGGCCGCCAGTGCCACCGCGTCGATGTCGGTCTCAGCCACCGCCTCGGCGCTATAGGGCTTGTCGGTCAGCAGGCAGGCGGTGGTGACGATGCAGGTCTCGCCGCGGCCGACGCGGTACAGCACGATTTCGCGCCCGGTCTCCGACGCCATCTGCACCCGAACCGCACCGTCGAGAACCATCATGAAGGTGTGACAACGGTCGCCGGCGCGGAACAGGACGGTTCCACGCGGAACGTTCACCCGGCGCCCGGCGTTGCCGAGAAGGGTCGCCGAATCCTGGTCCAGCTTCGCCAGCGTTGGGAAAAGTGCGGGGATTTCCGCGGCCAAGCCGGTGCGATCGAACGTCATGGAACCTGTCCTTCCGAGTAACCCCTATTATCTCCTCTCCGGCATCGATGGTCCATACTGCACTGCAACAGGGTCAGGAAGGCTACCCACTGCGCGCCCATTGCTCGCCTCATGCACTGGATGGCCGATGCAACGGCTGGACTAACACTGCGTTTCAGCCAATCGGACGAACCGCCGAGCCTGCCCGCCGGACAGCATCAGCTGCCCGGAATGGAGGATCGGGCTAACGGACGGTCCTATGGCCGCGCTTCTGGTCGTTACGCGAGGAGGACCCTTTGGCCACCCAGGAACTTCAGGAACAACCCCGACGCAATACCCCTGAGTCTCGGCGGGGCTCCGGTTCCGCCTCCCCCGGAATCTCCTACGATCTGTCGGCCAGCGCCGCCAGCGCCGTGCGCCGGACAACCGGCCTGCTGCGCCGGCACAAGCTGCTGATCGGCACGGTGATCGTGCTCGGCACCGGGCTGGCGGCCCTGATCGCCTTCCGGATGACGCCGCTCTACACCGCCGAAACCCTGATCATGGTCGAGCACCGCAAGAACACCGTCCTGAATTTCGAGGGCGTGGTGTCCGACATGACCCCCGACATCAGCGCGCTGCAGAGCGAGGTCGCGATCCTGAAGTCGCCGGCCTTTGCCGAAAAGGTGGTGGCGAAGCTGAAGCTGATGAACGATCCGGAGTTCAATTCGGCGCTGCGTCCGCCGCCCCCCGGATGGCTCGCCGCGTTGAATCCGCGCAACTGGATCCCCGACAGCTGGAAGAGCGGCGGCACCGTGCCGCTGTCGCCGGAGGAGGTCGAGCGCAACCAGATGACCTCGGTGGTCAACGCCGTGCTCGACAACACCTCGGTCCGGCCGCAGGGACGCTCCTACGTCATCGCCGTCAGCTTCGACAGCGAGGACCCGCGCAAGGCGTCGCTGGTCGCCAACACCATGGCCGACCTTTATCTGGTCGACCAGTTGGACGAGAAGTTCAAGGCGTCCAAGCGCGCCACGCAGTGGCTGGAGGAACGGCTGGCCGACCTGCGCAAGGAGGCGCAGACCACCGGCGACGCGGTGGAGAAGTACCGCACCGAGCATGGCCTGACCACCTCGTCCAACAACGAGAGCACGGTTGTCGGCCAGCAGCTGAGCCAGCTCAATACCGACTATATCCTGGCCCGCACCAAGCGGCAGGAGGCGGAAACCAAGCTGCGCGACGTCACCGCGATGGCGAATTCGCCGCGCGGCGCCTCGGCGGTCGGCGACGTGCTGGGCTCCCCGCTGATCCAGGCGCTGCGCGAGCGTGAGGTCGACCTGCAGCGGCAGATCGCCGACGCCACCAACCGCTACGGTTCCAAGCACCCGATGCTGCAGGCCCTGCAGAGCCAGCTGCGCGACCTGCAGAGCCAGATCAAGGCGGACGTCGGCAAGATCGTCGCCAACCTGAGCAACGAGGTCGAACTGGCGAAGGGCCGTGAGCAGGCGCTCAAGGCCAGCCTGGATCAGGCCGAGGCCAAGCAGAACCAGCAGCAGCAGGCGACCGTCGGCCTGCGCACGCTGGAACGCGATGCCAGCACCGCCCAGGCGATGTACGAATCCCTGCTGACCCGCTCGCAGCAGATCGCGGCGCAGACCGACATGCGCCAGCCCGATGCCCGCGTGGTGTCGGAGGCGGCGATCCCGCTCGACCCGTCGCAGCCCAACCGCAAGCTGATCCTGCTGCTGGCGCTGGTGGCGTCGGGCACGCTGGGCGTGCTGCTGGCCATGCTGCGCGAACGGGCCGACGGCGGTTTCCGCAGCCCGCACCAGTTCGAACTGGCGACCGGCGTGCGCAGCCTGGGCATCGTGCCGCGCATCCCGCGCTTCGGCGGCTCGCCGGCCGCCTATGTGGTCGACAAGCCGATCTCCGCCTTCGCGGAATCGATGCAGAACTTGCGCACCTCGCTGCTGCTCGCCAATCCGGACGGGCGGCACCGGGTGATCCTGTTCAGCTCCTCGGTTCCGGGCGAGGGCAAGAGCTCCGTCGCCGCGGCCTTCGCCCGCACCTGCGCCAATGCCGGCCAGCGGACGATCCTGGTCGATTGCGACCTGCGGCGGAAGAGCCTGCACGAGATGCTGGGCCTGTCCAACAACCGTGGCCTGTCGGAGGTGCTTGCCGGCACCGCGGCTCTGGAGGACGCGATCCAGATCGATCCGCGCACCGGGCTGCACGTCATCGTCGCCGGCCATGGTCCGTCGCTGCCGCAGGATGCCCTGGGGTCGTCTGCCATGCACCAGCTGCTGTCGCGCCTGTCGGTCAACTACGACCGCATCGTGCTGGATTCGCCGCCGGTGCTGGCGGTGTCGGAAGGCAAGCTGCTGGCGGCGCTCGCCGATCAGACCGTCTTCATCGTTCGCTGGGGCATGACCAAGCGGGGCACCGCGATGGCCGGCCTGAAGGAAGTGATCGAAGCCGGCGGCGATGTGGTGGGTGTCCTGTTCAGCCAGGTCGATACCCGCCGCCATGCCCAATACGAGTTCCCGGACAGCGGCCGCTACCACGGCTACCGCCGCTACTACGCGAACTGAGCCTCACTCTCCCGCCCCGAAAGGGCGGGAGATGAGTTTTTGCGCCGTGCAACGTGACGTTTTGAACCACTGAAGAGCCCATGAATGTCGGCTGGACACCGCATCTTCCGGAACATCCGCGCCCTTGCCGCCGCCAAAATGGCGACGATGGCGAGCGGGCTGGTCACCGCGGCCTGGACCGCCCGTGTGCTGGGCCCGGACAGTTTCGGCGTGCTGGGCTTCGGCACCTCGCTGATGGCCTATGCGGCGCTGTTCGTGAACATGGGCCTGTCCACCTACGCCATCCGCGAGATCGCCCGTGACCGCGAGCAGGCGGCCGAATTGTCGGAGCATGTGCTGACCCTGCGCACCGTGCTGGCGCTGGTGGTGGGCGCCATCTATGCCGCCTTCATCCTTTCCCTGGATAAGCCAATGGAGGTGAAGGCGGTTCTTCTGGTGCAGGCGGTCCAGCTGCTTGGGAACGCCCTGGTGCTCGACTTTGTTTATCAGGCGACCGAGAAGATGGGGGTGATCGCGACGCGCGAGATCGGCACCTCCATCGGCTCGATGCTTCTCGTCTTTCTGCTGGTGCGTGGGCCTGAGGACGCCATCACTGCAGCCGCCATCACCGGCGGGTCGATCACCGTCAATGCGCTGGTGATGATCGGCCGGTTCCGCCGCGATTTCGGCACGTTGCGCCCGCGGGTCGACCTGAAGGTCTGGCGCGAGATCCTGACGGCGGCGACGCCGATGGCGGTCGGCGTCTTCGCCTGGGCGATCTTCACCCATCTGGACGTGGTGATGCTGGGCTTCCTGGCCCCGCACACCGAGGTCGGCTGGTACAGCGCGGCGGTGAAGATCCAGACCCTGGCCAATCTGGTCGGCAACATCGTGATGAACGCCTTCCTGCCGCAGCTGGCGGCGGCCTATGGCGAGCTGGGGCCGATGCGCGACCGGATGCGGGCCTATGCCTCCGTCATGCTGGCGGTCGGCGGACTGGTCATCGCCGGCGGCCTAGCCCTGGCGCCGTCCATCCTGGGCACGCTGTTCGGCGATGCCTACGCCCCGGCGACGCTGGCCCTGCGGCTGCTGATGCTGGCCTCGGCGGTGGTCTACGCAAACATGATCCTGGGCAATCCGCTGCTCGTCTGGCACCGGCAGACCGGCTACATGGTCGCCATGCTGTCGGGCGGCGCCCTGAACGCCGGGCTGAACATCTGGTGGATCCCGCGCTACGGCATCGAGGGAGCCGCGATGGCGACCTTCACCGCGGAGCTGGCCGCCACGGTCGCCATCGCCTGGATCCACCGGCAGACGGTCGGCGAGCTGTATGGCGGGATCGCGGCGAAGGCGCTGCTGTGCGCCGGCGCCGCCGTCGCAGCGGCCCTGGCACTCGACCAGTTCGCCGCTCCGCTGTTCGACCGGATGCCGGCGCTGGTGGATTTCGTCATCGGCAGTGTGGCGATGATCGCGGTCTATGCGGCCATGGCGGTGCTGACGGGACTGGTACAGCTGAAGCGGTTGCGCCGTCTGACCAGCGCCACGGCCTGAGAGGGGCGGGTCGTGGCAGGGCGGGTGGATGCAACCCTCAATTCCGCAATGCCGGGCCGATCCATGCCGGTAGCTGAAGCAGATTGCGCCTATTGCACCACTTTCGAACGTCTCTGTTGGTGCCTCCAAGCATTCATTTGGCGCCGGCGAGGGTTAGTACTCTTAATACGTCGGTGATCGGCAATCATAGTCTTTTCATCCGACGGTGATTTCTGAAACACTTCGCGCTGCACAACGCCGGAAACGGGGTACTTCATCGTCACGGCGAAGTCACAACAATAAAACAATTTCGAATTTCGAGGTTTCTCCGTCTGCATCCTTGCCAGCAGGGCAGGGCAGTCGGGGCGTCTCCAAACTCTCGGCAACCCGCCGCCGGTGGCGGGGCCTCAGCAAACGGCAGGAGCGACGATGCTTCCCAAGACTTTTTCCGATCGTAACGTCTGCGTCCTCGGGCTCGGCTATGTCGGCCTGACGCTGGCGGTGGCGATGGCGGACGCCGGCTTCCAGGTGCATGGGGTCGAGGTGCGGCAGGACGTGCTCGACAAGCTCGGCCAGGGCAACCCGCACTTCCACGAACCGGGCCTGACGGAGAAGCTGCGCCACGTCATCTCGCGTGGCCGCTTCACCTTCAGCCGCAATCAGGCCGATTGCAGCAACGCCAGCGTCTTCATCATCACGGTCGGCACGCCGCTGAGCAAGGACGGCCGGGTCCGCACCGACATGATCGAGGCGGCGACCCGTCAGGTCGCCAGCTGCCTGCATGACGGCGATCTGGTCATCCTGCGCTCCACCGTGAAGCTGGGCACCACCCGCAACATCGTGGCGCCGATCCTGCGCGCCACCGGCAAGCAGTTCGACATCGCCTTCTGCCCGGAACGCACGCTGGAAGGGCAGGCTCTGCTGGAGCTGAACCAGCTGCCGCAGATCGTCGGGGCGGAGAGCATGGACGTCGCCACCCGCGCGGCGCAGATCTTCGGCTTCCTGACGCCGACCACCGTCAAGGTCTCCACCCTGGAGACGGCGGAGCTGATCAAGCTGGTCGACAACACCTACCGCGACGTCACCTTCGCCTTCTCCAACGAGATCGCCAAGCTGTGCAACGCCATGGAGATCTCGGCGGTCGAGGTGGCGCGTGCCGGCAAGCTGGGCTATCCGCGCACCAACCTGCCGCTGCCCGGCCCGGTCGGCGGTCCCTGCCTGGAGAAGGACCCCCACATCCTGATCGAGGCGGCGCGCGAGGTCGGCGTCGACATGGCGATCACCGCCGCCGGCCGTCTGGTCAACGAAAGCCAGCCGATCGAGGTCGCCGACTTCCTCGGCAAGCTCGCCAATTCGATGCAGGGCTTCCCGCAGGCGCCGACCATCAGCCTGATGGGCCTCGCCTTCAAGGGCCGGCCGGCGACCGACGACCTGCGCGGCACCATGGCCAAGCCGGTGCTGGAGGAGCTGCGCCAGCGCTTCCCCACCGCCCGCCTGCGCGGCTTCGACGCGGTGGTGCGGCCGGACGACATCCGCTCTTTCGGGCTGGAGCCGGCGGCCAACATGGCCGAGGCGGTGTCCGGCGCCAATCTGGCGGTCATCCTGAACAACCACCCGGTCTTCACCTCTATGCCGCTGCCCGATCTGGCCCAGCGGATGGACCGTCCGGGCGTGATCTACGACTTCTGGAACAACTTCAACAGCCGCGATGTCGACCTGCCGGAAGGCACGGCCTACGTGGCTCTCGGCAGCCATGGCGCCGCCCGCTACGCGCATGTGGCCTGACGGCTTCGGGCCTCGAAGAGGAATTTGACCGACATGAAACACTATCTCGTCACCGGCGGCAGCGGCTTCATCGGCGCCGCCCTGGTCCACCGGCTGGTCCGTGACGGCCACCGCGTCCGCGTTCTGGACGACAACTCGCGCGGGCACACCGGGCGGCTGGCCGGCGTGCTGGACGATGTCGAATTCGTCCAGGGCGATATCCGCGACGGGGCTGCCGTGCGCGAGGCGGTGCGCGGCGTCGACGGCGTGCTGCATCTGGCCGCCGTCAACGGCACCAAGCATTTCTACGAGAAGCCGGAGGTGGTTCTGGACGTCGGCGTGCGCGGCATGCTGAACGTGCTGGACGCCTGCCGCGCCGACGGCGTGGGCGACCTCGTCGTCGCGTCCTCCTCCGAGGCCTACCAGACCCCGCCGATGGTGCCGACGCCGGAGGACGTGCCGCTGGTGGTGCCGGACGTGCTGAACGCCCGCTACAGCTATGGCGGCTCCAAGCTGATCTCGGAGCTGCTGGCGATCAACTGGGGCCGCAGCGGCTTCGACCGCGTGGCGATCTTCCGCCCGCACAACGTCTACGGCCCCGACATGGGCTGGGAGCATGTGGTGCCGGAATTCTCCCGCCGCGCGGTGGAGGCCATCGCCAGCCACCCGAGCGGGGCGGTGCCCTTCAAGATCCAGGGTGACGGCCGCCAGACCCGCGCCTTCGTCCATATCGACGATGCCATCGACGGCATCGTGACGGTGGTCGACAAGGGCGAGCATCTCGGCATCTACCACATCGGCAACCCGGAGGAGGTCACCATCGCCGACCTCGCCCGGCAGACGGTGGCCTGCCTCGGCCGCGAGGCCCAGGTGATGCCGGGTCCCGCCGCTCCCGGCGGCACCGACCGCCGCAGCCCCGACATCGCCAAGCTGACCGCGCTGGGCTTCACCCCGCGCATCCCGCTCTCCGCCGGTCTGCCCGGCGTGGTCGAGTGGTACGCCGAGCGCGCGCGGGCGGACCTGGGGCGCATGGGGCAGGCGGCGGAGTAGGGCGTCGCTGAATTGCCCCCTCCCTAACCCTCCCCCTCTTCGAGGGAGAGGGGACTGCCGCTGCCCTTTGAAAGGACTGCAGCAAGCGTTCTACCCCCTCTCCCGCGATCGGACCGGCCTTTGGCCGGCCGAGGGCGGGAGAGGGATGGGGAGGGGGCAAAAGCCTTCCACCCCCAAGACACCTCTTCATCAGGAGACGGCCCGCATGGACCGCAACAGCCGTATCTTCGTCGCCGGCCACCGGGGACTCGTCGGGTCCGCCATTCTGCGGCGGCTGACCGAGGCCGGGCACACCGACCTCGTGATCCGCGACCGGTCGCAGCTCGACCTGACCGATCAGGCGGCGGTGCGCGCCTTCTTCGACCGCGAGGGGATCGAGCATGTGATCCTGGCTGCGGCGAAGGTGGGCGGCATCCTCGCCAACGACCGCTTCGGCGGCGACTTCATCCGCGACAATCTGCTGATCCAGAACAACGTCATCGACGCCGCCTGGCGCGCCGGCGTGAAAAAGCTGCTGTTCCTCGGCTCCTCCTGCCTCTACCCGAAGCATGCCGAACAGCCGATCAAGGAGGAGGCGCTGCTGTCCGGCCCGATGGAGCCGAGCAACAAGCCCTACGCCGTCGCCAAGATCGCCGGCATCACCATGTGCCAGGCCTACCGGCGCCAGTACGGCTTCAACGCCATCTGCGCCATGCCGTCCAACCTGTACGGCCCCGGCGACCATTTCGATCCGGAGACCTCGCACGCGCTGCCGGGCATGATCCGCCGCTTCCACGACGCCAAGCTGGCGGGCGACCCGACCGTCACCCTGTGGGGCACCGGCAAGCCGCGGCGCGAGTTCCTCTATGTCGACGACATGGCGGACGCCTGCCTGCATCTGATGGATCATTACGACAGCGAGGAGATCATCAATGTCGGCCCCGGCGACGACATCGCCATCGCCGACCTCGCCGCCCTGATCCGCGACACCGTCGGCTACACCGGCACCCTGACCCATGATCTGAGCAAGCCCGACGGCCACCCGCGCAAGCTGATGGACGTGTCGCGCCTGTTCGCCACCGGCTGGCGCCCGAAGGTGTCGCTGGAGGAGGGGCTGCGCCGCACCTACGCCTGGTTCCTGGAGAACGCCACTCCGGAACGCCAGCAGGCCCCGAAGCAGGCTGCGGAGTAAAGGCCGATGCCGGACGATTCCATCCATCTGCGGGAGCCGGTCACCGACCGGCCGGCTTCCAGGGCTTCAGCGGGCTCGCTCTCCCTTGCGGACGTGCCGGTGCCGGAGGAGCTGCTGCTCGTGGCGCAGAGCTATTGGCCGGAACCGGCCGGCAGTGCGCCGATGATGACCGACCTCGCCACCGCCTTCGCGGCGGCCGGGGCCGAGACCACGGTGCTGACCGCGCGTCCCAACTATCCCGGCAACACGGTCTATGACGGCTACTCCGACGGGTCGCAGGACAGCAAGACGGTGGACGGGGTGTTGGTCGAGCGGCTGCACACCATCCCGCCGGCCGGCGGCGGCATGAAGGCCCGGCTGATCCACGAGGGCGTGCTGCATGCCGGCTTCGCCGCCGCCCGCATCCGCGGCCGGGTCGGGCGGCACGCCGCCGTGCTGTCGCTCTGCCCGTCGATCCTGTCGGTGGGCATCGCCGACCGCTTCAAGGCACCGGGCGGGCGCCACGTCGCCATCGTCCACGACATCCAGTCCGGCCTTGCCGGCGCGCTGGGCATGGGCGGCAAGGCGGCGGTCAAGGCGATCCGCGCCATGGAGCGCCGGGCGCTGAACCGCGCCGACGCCATCGTCGTCCTGTCGGAGCCGATGCGCGGCGTGCTGGAGGAGCTGGGCGTCACCCGGCCGATCCATGTGATCCCGCCCCATGTCGATGCCGACGCGGTCTATCCGCTTCCGCGCCCCGACCAGCCGCCGACGGCTCTCTACAGCGGTGCCTTCGCCCGCAAGCAGGGGCTGGAGCAGGTGCTGGACATGGCCGGCCATCTGGCGGAGCTGATGCCGCGGGCGCGGATCAAGCTGCGCGGGCAGGGCGGCCTGGAGGAGGAGCTGAAGTCGCGCGCCCGCGCCATGGGGCTGGGCAACGTGATCTTCCAGCCGCTGGCGCCCAAGGACCAGCTGAACGAAGCGATGGCGGAGGGCGACGTCCACCTCGTGCCGCAACGGCCCGAAGGGGCGGCCTTCGCCATGCCCGGCAAGGCGGTGACCATCCTCGCCGCCGGCCGGCCTTTCGTCAGCACCTGCCTGCCGGGATCGGCTCTCGCCACGCTGGAGGCACAGGTCGGCGCCTTCCTGTGCACCCCGCCGGAAGAACCGCGCGCCATGGCCGAGGCGGTGGCGGCCCTGCTGTCGGACCCCGCCCGCGCCACCGCCATGGGCCGGCGCGGCCGTGCCTGGGTGGAGGCGAACGCCACCCGCGCCGTGGCGCTCGACCGCTACGCCCGCCTTCTGTTGGGAGAGGCAGCATGAAGAAGCCCGCGCTGGTCTTCAGTTGGGAGATGTTCGGCCCCTACCACATGGACCGGCTGGAAGCGGTCGGCCGCCGGCTGGGCCACGTCTATGACGTGATCGGGCTGGAGGTCGGGTCGAAATCGCACACCTATGCCTGGGATTCGACCGGGTCGGGGCAGAATTTCCGCAAGATCACCCTGTTCCCCGGCCAGTCGAAGGCCGACCTGTCCAGGGCCACCGTGTACCGTGCCCTGCTGCGCGAATGCCGGCGCGTCGACGCCCGCTTTGTCTTCCTGTGCCATTACGAGGATCCGGACGTCTTCGCGCTCGCCCTGACCATGCGGCTGATGGGGCGCAAGGTCATCAACATGAACGCCTCCAAATACGACGACAAGCCGCGCATCCTGTGGCGGGAGATGGTCAAGAGCGTCTTCTATTCGCCCTATCAGGCGGGGATCGGCGGAAGTCACCGCACAGTGGATTACTTCCGTCTGTTGGGACTCCCGAAGGATCGGCTCTATATCGGGTACGACACGCTATCGTTGGACCGCATCCGCCGACTGTCCGGGATGGAGCCGGCCCCTGGGGGAGTACCCTTCGCCGACCGCCACTTCACCATCATCGCGCGCTTCGTCCCGAAGAAGAACTTGTTCCGGGCGGTCGAAGCCTACGACATTTACCGGCAGTTGGCCGGTCCGGCCGCCCGTCCGCTCCACCTCTGCGGATCCGGTCCGCTGGAGGCGGACTTGCGGGCCGAGGTGACGCGGCGCGGGCTGGACGGGTCGATCGTCTTCCGCGGCTTCCTGCAGGAGAAGGGGATCGCCGAGACGCTGGGATCGACACTCTGCCTGCTTCTGCCGTCGCTGGAGGAGCAGTTCGGTCTGGTGGTGAACGAGGCTTTGGCCATGGGTGTGCCGACCATCCTGTCCGACCAGTGCGGCGCGCGCGACGTGCTGATCCGCAGCGGGCTGAACGGCCACATCGTGGAGCCGGACAACCCGGAAGGGCTGGCGCGCTACATGCTGTCGGTCGCGGGAGACGAGGACGAGTGGCGCCGTCTGAGCCTGAACGGCCGGCCCTTCCAGGCGTTGGCCGACGCCAGCTTCTTCGCCCAGTCGGTGGAGAAGGCCGTGGTGGCGCTGGGCGGCCCCAGGGCGGAGCGCAGCGCGGACACGGACTATGTGTCCGACTATTCCGCCGATCCGGAGGATGGCCAGCATGGCCGGTCGACCGGAGCGGCATTGACCGGGAGTTGACGATGGAACGGAACGCGCGCACCCATGTGGTCGTCTCCGGGCGCCTGCCGCCGCCAGTGGACGGGATGAGCCGGGTGACGGCCCTGGTGCTGGAGCGTCTGCAGGACCGCATGCGGGGGCGCGGCCGCGTGGAGGTCGCCGACCTGTCGCCCGGCTGGAACGGCGGCGGTGTCGCCTACCATCTGCGCAAGATGACGCGGGTTTTCGGCACCATGGGCCGGCTCGCCGCCGGGCTGCGCAAGCCGGACCGCCGCTTCTACATGCCTGTCGATTCCGGCTGGGGCACGCTCTACACCGCGGCGCTTGCCGGGACCGCGCGGTTGTTCGGCTACGAGCAGGTGCTGCACCATCACTCCTTCGCCATCATCAGCAAACCGACTTGGCGGATGCGGCTGCTGACCCGGGTGGCCGGCGCCGGCTGCACCCATGTGCTGCTGTGCCCGGCGATGCAGTTGCGCTTCCAGTCGGTTTATCCGGCGGCGCGCACCTGCATGACGATGTCGAACGCCATCTTCTCCACGCCCGACGCGGCCCCGCGTCCGCGGCGCGACGGCCCCCTGCGCATCGGCCACCTGTCGAACCTGTGCGGCGAGAAGGGGCTGGACACGCTGTTCGCCCTGCTGCGCGCCCTGCAGCTGGAGGGGGTGGATGCCAAGCTGGTGCTGGCCGGGCCGGGGCTGAAGCCGAGGGACAATGCGATGGTTGCCGCCGGGCTGATGGCCTTCGACGGGGCGGTGGAGTATCACGGCCCGGTCCATGGCGAGGCCAAGGAGGCCTTCTATCGCGACATCGACGTCTTCGTCTTCCCCACCCAGTACCGCAACGAGGCGCAGCCGCTGGTGCTGTTCGAGGCGATGGCCGCCGGCGTGCCGGTGCTGGCCTATGAGCGCGGCTGCATCGGCTCCGACATTCCGGCCGACGGGCTGGTGCCGCGGGACGCCAACTTCGTCAAGGCGGCGCTGCCGATCCTGGCGGCCTGGGCCGACGACCGCGAGGCGCTCGCCGCCGCCTCGGCGCAGACGCTGACCCGTGCGCGGGTGGCCTATGAGACCAGCCGCACCGGCCTGGATTTGCTGCTCGACCGTATCGCCGGTCCGCATCCGGCAGCCGCCGCCGCGGCCGTGCAGGCCAAGCGCCGCGTGGCGGGGTAGGGGAGGGAAGCAGGGGGGAGCTACGCCCCACCCCCCAGCGGCAGAGCCGTCTCGAACTTGATTTCCTTCAGGGCGAAGTTGGAGCGGATGCGGACCTGGAAGGGCAGCTGGAAGACGAACTCCTCCAGGAAGCGGTTGTAGTCGGCGATGGCCCGC
The DNA here is from genome assembly GCF_946480385.1 of uncultured Azospirillum sp. The sequence continues at coordinate 1,386 of NZ_CAMLJP010000044.1, read as the reverse complement.
ACCGCGACCCGCAGCAGATAGTCCGCATCCCCCGACACCGCATAGCATTCAAGCACTTCCGGCCGCTTGCGCACCGCGTCGATGAAAACGGCGGCGGTCTCGGCCGAATGGTGGTCCAGCGTCACATGCGCGAAAACGCACTCGCCGACCGACGCCGCCTTCGGATCGACCAGCGCGGTGTAGCGGCGGATCACCCCGGTCTCCTCCAGCGATTTCAGACGACGCCAGCAGGAGGATGGCGAGGTACCGACACGGTCGGCCAGCTCCTGCACGGTCAGGCGGGAATCCTCCTGCAGGGCGATCAGGATTTTGATGTCGGTTTCCGATAGAGCGGCGGACAACGGTAAATTTCTCCGGAGTGGCAGATCAAGGCGGGAAATTTTGCCAAAATCATAGGTGTGCCTGCCCTACTTTGAAAGCTATTTCCACCGATAGTCCGGCATACTGATCGCAGAACAAACCAAGGGAGAGGCGATCATGGCCGACATGTGGGAAAACCCGATGAAGACCGATGGATTCGAGTTCATCGAATTCACCGCGCCGGACACAGTGGCGCTGGGCCGCCTGTTCGAGCAGCTGGGCTTCACCGCCATCGCCCGCCACCGGTCGAAGGACGTCACGCTCTACCGCCAGGGCGACGTGAACTTCATCGTCAATGCCGAGCCGTCGGGCTTCCCGCGCAACTTCGCCGCCCAGCATGGCCCGTCGATCTGCGCCATCGCCTTCCGCGTCGCCGACGCCGCCTTCGCCTATCGCCGGGCCGTTGATCTCGGCGCCTGGGGTGTCGAGAACCGTGTCGGCGCCATGGAGTTGAACATCCCCGCCATCAAGGGCATCGGCGATTCGCTGATCTACCTCGTCGACCGCTATGGCGAGCGCGGCAGCATCTATGAGGTCGATTTCGTGCCGCTGCCGGGCGTGGACCAGCATCCGCAGGGCGCCGGCCTGACCTACATCGACCACCTGACCCACAACGTCCACACCGGGCGGATGGAGGAGTGGGCCGGCTTCTACACCCGCCTGTTCGGTTTCCGCGAAATCCGCTATTTCGACATCGAGGGCAAACTGACCGGCCTGCGCTCGAAGGCGATGACCAGCCCCTGCGGCAAGATCCGCATCCCGATCAACGAATCCGCCGACAACAAGTCGCAGATCGTCGAGTATCTGCGCGACTACAAGGGCGAGGGCATCCAGCACGTCGCGCTGGGCACCAACGACATCGTCCGCACGGTGGAGACGATGCGCGGCATGGGCACCCCGTTCCAGGACACGCCCGACACCTATTACGAGCGTATCGACAGCCGCGTGCCCGGCCACAACCAGGACCTGAAGCGCCTGCAGGCCAACCGCATTCTGGTCGACGGCGCTCCGACCGAAGGGCAGGGT
>NZ_CAMLJP010000043.1 GCF_946480385.1 uncultured Azospirillum sp. | reverse complement strand
CGATGGCGGTGACAGTCAGATCGAAATCAACGTCGCTGTTCGACGGCGGCGTGATGGTCAGCCCGGTCAGTTGCGCCGGAGTCAGCGTCCAGGTTCCATCGGCATTGTGCGTGCCGGCGCTGAGCGTCGCTCCGGTGGGAACACCGGAGATGACGATGCTCAGCGCTTCCGACCCATCGGTGTCGGTCAGGGCGGGGCTAATCGTCAGCGGGATGGCGGTGTCTTCATTGCCACGGGCGCTGGTGACGCTGAGCGTGGGCATGTCGGTCACCGGATCGACGGTGACGCGCAGGGTCTCGCTCTTGGTCGCTTCGGTGGCGACGCCGTCCTTGGCGATAGCAGTCACCGTCAGGTCGAAATCAACGTCGCTGTTCGACGGCGGCGTAATGGTCAGACCGGCGAGCTGGCCCGGAGTCAGAGTCCAGGTCGTGGTGCCGTCCGGCTGGGTCACGGAACTGCCGGCGCTGAGCGTCGCCCCGGTAGGAACGCCGGCGATGGTGATGCTCAGGGCTTCCGAGCCGTCCAGATCGGTCAGGGCCGGGCTGATCGTCAGCGCGATGGCCGTGTCTTCATTGCCCTGGGCGGCGGAGACGGTGAGCGTCGGCGTGTCCGACACCGGGTTGACGGTCACCGGCAGCGTCTGGGTCACCGAGACCGCATCGGCAGTGCCGTCCTTGGCCGTGGCGGTGACAGTAAGGGTGAAGTCCACGTCACTGTTCGACGACGGCGTGACGGTCAGGCCGGCAAGCTGATCCTTGGTCAGCGTGATCAAGCCGTTGGTGACCGTCAGCACGTCGCCCGCCGTATTGCCGAGGGTCGCACCGGTGGGGATGCCGCTGATGGTGATGCTCAGCGATTCCGAACCGTCCAGATCGGTCAGGGCGGACCGGATGTCCAGCGCGATCGCCGTGTCTTCGTTGCCGCTCGCGGCGGTGACGGTGAGTGTCGGCGTGTCGGTCACCGGATCGACGGTGACGCGCAGGGTCTCGCTCTTGGTCGCTTCGGTGGCGACGCCGTCCTTGGCGATGGCGGTGACAGTCAGATCGAAATCAACGTCGCTGTTCGACGGCGGCGTGATCGTCAGCCCGGTCAGCTGCGCCGGAGTCAGGGTCCAGGTGCCATCGGCATTGTGCGTGCCGGCGCTGAGCGTCGCCCCAGCCGGAACGCCGGCGATGGAGATCGTCAGCGCCTCCGATCCGTCGGTATCGGTCAGGGCCGGGCTGATGGTCAGCGGGATGGCGGTGTCTTCATTGCCCTGGGCGGCGGTGACGGTCAGGGTCGGCGTGTCCGACACCGGATTGACGGTGACCAGCAAGGGTGCGCTGGTGCTTGCCGTGGCGGCATCGCCATCCTTGCTGGTCGCGGTGACGGTGAGGGTGAAGTCCGCGTCGCTGTTCAGCGGCGGCGTGATCGCCAGACCGGCCAGCTGCGCCGGCGTCAGGGTGATCGAACCGCCCGAAATGGTCAGCACCTCGCCGGCCGCGTTGGTCAGCACCGCCCCGTCCGGGATGCCGCCGATGGTGACGCTCAGCGTCTCCGACCCGTCGGTGTCGGTCAGGGCCGGGCTGATGGTCAGCGGGATCGCGGTATCCTCCGCCCCCGTCACCGCCGCGACGCTGAGCGTCGGCGTGTCGGAGATCGGATTGACGGTGACCGGCAGTGTTGCGGTGACACTGTTCGGGGTGGCGCCGCCGTCGGTGCTGGTGGCGGTCACGGTCAGCGAGAAGCTGTCGCCGCTGTTGGGCGGCGGGGTCAGCGTCAGGCCGGGAATCTGCGAGGAGGTCAGCACGATGCTGCCGTTCACCACCGTCAGCACCGCGCCGGACCCGTCGCGCAGCACCGCCCCGTCCGGGATGCCGGACAGGGTGACGGTCAGCACCTCCGTCCCGCCGGTGTCGGTCAGGGCGGCGGCGATGTTCAGGGCGATCGCCGTGTCCTCGTCGCCCGACACGCCGTTCACCGTCAGGCTGGGCGTGTCGGACACCGGTGCCGGCGTGGTGGCAGTGGCGGCGGTAAGGTCGGGCGTACTGGCGGCAGCGGCGTCCAGGAAGGTGACGGGGGCGGCATTGGGGACGGTCCCGTCGTCGATCACCTGCTCCGGCGTCTCGGGCACGGGAATGTCCGGCAGCGCGACGGCGAGCTCGCTGTAGGTGGTCGTCGTGCGTGCGTTAGACAGCAGCTCAGCCCGCTCCACCGCGCTGCCGGCGGCATCGCGGCTCTCCCCCTCCGACAGGCCAGACCCTTCGGGACCGGCCGGGCCGGAGCCGCGGGTGCCTTCGGTGCGCAGAACATCGCCGTTCAGCAGCAGCGCGTTCACCGACCGGTCGGTGGCGACCCCCACCGCTTCGCCGACAACGGACCCGGTCTGCACCGCGCCGCCGACCATCAGATCCTCGGCGCCGCGATAGTCGGTCTGGACATAGCCCAGCGTGTCGTCGGGCCGCTGCAGTTGGACCGCGCTCGCCTCGTGGATGACGCCGCCCAGCCGGGTGCCGTCGACCTGCTGCAGGAGGGTCAGATCGTCCAGGATCTGACGATCGTCGACCGCCGGGACATTGCCTTGAACCGCTTCCTCAGCCATCGGACCGCTCCATAAGAGGGATGCGAAATCGCACCACGCCACTCGTCACGACCCTAGGTTCTAGCGCTCTGACTTGCTTGTGATAAGAAACATCCTGTGATGAGTTTCAACAGCTTGCGTGGCAGGACTGCCCTTGCGCAGGCCCTGCCAGGGAGGTGCGAAGCGGGCGGAAGCCATTGAATCACATCGTTTCTTTCCCCTTTCGCGCAGGTTCGGAAGGGGTGTGCGCAACACGCTTTGTCACTCGGTTGCCTTTTGTTGCTATTCGCGGATTTACCTATCACTAGCAATTATGGTGTTGATTAGCGCCCGGTTAACTCCGTGAACAGGTTGGTCGTCTTGCAGTCCGCAGCCCCGTCCACCATCCGCACCGCGCCGCGCACCACCGCAGCAAATGCGTCTTCCGGCAGCGACCGGGCGGCCGAAAAGGCGGCCCGGCGGCTGCTGTCCGGCATGCTGGGGCCGCGCCGCGACCGGGCGATGCTGGTTCTGGCGTCCTTCGCGCTGAACATCTTCGCGCTGGCGCTGCCGGTCACGCTGCTGCACGTCTACGACCGCATCCTGCCGAACGAATCCTACGGCACCATGCTTCTGCTCGGCATCGGCTGCGGCGCTGCGGCGGTGATGGAGGCGATCCTGCGGGTCGCGCGTTCGGCGCTGACCACCTGGATGGGCGCGAGGATCGAGCACCGGTCGAGCGCGTCGCTGATCGACCGGCTGATGCACATGCCGCTGAACGCCTTTTCCCAACAGGGGATCGGCACCCATTTCGAGGTCTATCGCGCCATCAAGATGGTGCGGGAGTTCTACTCGGGCCAGGCTCTGCAGTCGGCCATCGACATCCCCTTCGCCGTTCTCTACCTGGGGCTGATCGCCCTGCTGGCCGGCTGGCTGGCGGTGATCCCGGTGGCGGTGCTGGCGCTGTTCCTGATCGTCGGCGCCGTGCTGGGCCGGCGGATGCGCCGGGCACTGGAAAGCCGCCACACGCTGGAGGAGCGGCGCCTGAACTTCATCAGCGAGGTGCTGGCCGGCGTCCATACCGTGAAGGGTCTGGGGGCCGAGGCCGGGCTGCTGCGCCGCCACGAACGTCTGCAGCAGGGCTGCAGCGAGGAGGATTTCACCGTCGCGCGGCTCAGCGGCTCGGCCTCCGTCGTCGCCGCCACGCTGGCGCAGGCGACGATGATGCTGGTGGTGATCCTGGGCAGCGTGTCGGTGATCGACGGGGCGATGACCACCGGCGTGCTCACCGCCTGCTCGATGCTGGCCGGACGCTGCGTGCAGCCGGTGCAGGCGTTGTTCGACCGCTGGGTCCGCTACCAGTCGGTGTCGCTGGCCCTGCGCCGCATCGGCCATGTCCTGCTGGAGGTCGGAGTTGACGGTGCCGCGGCGCAGCCGCAGGCAGACGGCAAGTCCGAGGGAGCGGTCGGCATGGCGCTGACCCCAGGCTCCATCGAGATGGACAAGGTCCACTTCGCCTACGACCGAGGGCCGGAGATCCTGAGCGACCTGTCGCTGAGCGTCGGGCCGGGCGAGTTCCTGGGCGTGGTGGCGACCAACAGTTCGGGCAAGACCACGCTGCTGCGCCTGATCCTGGGCGTGCTGCGCCCGAGTTCGGGCGAGGTACGGGTCGGCGTGCGCGCCCTGACGGAGGCAGATGCCATGATCGGCATCGGCGGCGTCGTCTATGTCGGCGAGCATCCGGAGCTGTTCAAAGGCACCATCCTGCAGAATCTGACCCTGTTCGACCCCGGCCGGGCCGATCTGGCGATGGAGGTCTGCCGCCGCCTGGGCCTCGACCGCCGCATCGCCGGTCTGCCGCAGGGCTATGAGACCATCGTCGGCGACGCCTCGCAGGAGGCGCTGCCGCGCGGCGCCCGCCAATTGATCTGCCTTGCCCGCGCGCTGGTGCGCGAGCCGGCGGTGCTGCTGCTGGACGAGCCGAACTCCTCCCTCGACGTCGAGTCCGACAAGGCCTTCCGCCGCGCGCTGGACGAGCTGCGCGGCAGCGTCACCATCCTGCTGGTCACCAGCCGTCCGTCGCTGCTGTCGCTGGCCGATCGGGTGGTCCAGATCGTCGACGGCCATGCCGTCACCCGCAACCCCGATGCCGGGAGCGTCGGCGGGCAGCCGGCCCTGGTCGCCGCCACCGCTGCCCCGGCGGCCGAGGCGGAGGCCAAGCCCGATGCGGAGCCGATCCGCGCCGCCCATGACGATGGCGACATCCTGCGCCGCCGGCTGGCCGAAGCGTCGGCGGTCGGCGCCTGCATGGTCCCGCTGCTGGACGCGCTGGGCTGGCGCGGCGCGCCGCAGACGCTGGCGGAGGCCCTGCCCCACTTCTCCGAGGTGCAGACGGTGGAGGAGCTGTGCGACGTGCTCCAGCGCCTGCATTTCGAGGGGCGCAGCCTGCGCTTCGATCTCGGCCGGCCGGAGCCGTCGCTGCTGCCCTGCCTGTTCCAAGCCCGCGACGGCGGCATCTACACGCTGCTGTCCGCCGAGGCCGACGGCGTCACCGCCTTCAGCGGCCGGTCGCGCGAGACGGTGCTGCTGAATTACGGCAAGGGCACCGCCTATGTCTTCACCCCGCTGGAGGCGGCGGCGGGCGCCGGCAACCAGAACTGGGTCGGCACGGTCATCCATGCCTATCTGCCGCTGCTGTGGGCAGTGCTGGGGCTGAGCGCGGTCATCAACCTGCTGTCCGTCGCCGCCCCGCTCTTCACCATGGCGATCTACGACAAGGTCATCGGCACCGGATCCTTCGACACGCTGGCGACCATCGCCGTCGGCGCGTTCCTGGTGATCGCCGGCGATTTCGCCCTGCGCCAGATCCGCGGCCGGGCGCTGGCCCATGCCGGGTCGCGCATCGCCCGCAGCATCAGCAACGCCACCATCGAGCGCATCCTGATGCTGCCGGTGGGGATGAGCGAGCGCGCCGCCATCGGCACGCAGATCGCCCGGGTGAAGGACCTGGAATCGATCCGCGACTTCATCAGCCAGGGGCAGGTCGCGGCCCTGTTCGACGTACCCTTCGCCCTGTTCTATCTGGGGGTGATGGCCATGCTGGGCGGACCGCTGGCGCTGGTGCCGCTGGCCGCCGTGCTGGTGACCGCTGCCATCGGCGCCGCCGTCCACCCGATGGTGCGCGCTCGCACCGGCACCACCGCGCGCGCCGACACCGAGCGGCAGGAATTCTTCGTCGAAATGGTCGCCAAGATGCCGGCGCTGCGCGCCATCGGCGGGCTGGCCCACTGGCGCGACCGCTACGACCGGCTGTCCGCCCGCACCGCCCGGTCGGGCCACACCGCCGCCAACCTGTCGGCGACCCATGCGGCGCTGGCCGGGCTGGTGGTGCCGGTCGCCGGGCTCGCCACCGTCGGCGTTGGCGCCTTGCAGGTCTTCGCCGGCACCATGACGCCCGGCGCGCTGATGGCGTCGATGATGCTGCTGTGGCGGGTGATGGTGCCGCTGCAAACCGCCGTGTCCATGTTGCCGCGCATCGAACAGCTGCGCGCCAACGCCCGCCAGATCAACGGCTTGATGAGCATCCGGCCGGAGCGCGAGTCGCGCTGCGCCACCCTGCAGCCGCGCAAGCTGAAGGGCGAGGTCTCCTTCTCCCGCGTGTCGCTGCGCTACCGCAACGATGCCGACCCGGCGCTGGTCGGCGTGACCTTCACCGTCAAGCCCGGGCAGATCGTCGCCATCGTCGGTTCGGACGGCGCCGGCAAGTCGTCGCTGCTGAAGGTGATGCTGGGGCTCTATGCGCCGCAGGCCGGCAACGTGCGGATCGACGGCGTCGACATCCGCCAGATGGACCCCGTCGACCTGCGCAAGTCCGTCGGCTATGTACCGCAGGCCAGCTCGCTGTTCTACGGCACCATCGCCCAGAACCTGCGCTTCGCCGACCAGACCGCCGACGAGGCCGAGCTGCGCTGGGCGCTGTCGCTGGCCGGCGCGCTGGACGAGGTGGAGGCGCTGCCGCGCGGTCTGGACACCCGCATCGGCGACAACCAGTCGCTGCGCCTGTCGCCCAGCCTGACGCAGAAGATCTGCCTGGCCCGCGCCTATATCCGCCGGCCGCGCATCCTGCTGCTGGACGAGCCGGCCAGCCGGCTGGATTTCGAGGGCGACAAGGCCCTGCACGCGGCGCTTGCCGTGCTGCGCGGCCACAGCACCATCTTCCTGGTCACCCACCGGCCGAGCCACCTGACGCTGGCCGACACGGTGCTGACCATGGATGCCGGCATGATCGCCCCGGCCAACCCGGCCGGCGGCCTGCCCGGTCCCCGCCCGGTTGGTCCGGGGACCGGTCCGGGTGGCGGCAGCAGCGTCGCCAACGGCATCGCCGGGGCGCTGCTGGGCGGGATCGGGCTGCAACGCCCGCCCGGCGTCGCCGCCACGCCGCAGCGCTGATCCGTTTCGCCCCTCCCTCTTTCGCTTTCCCCCTACTCTTTCGCTTTCAAAGTGAACCGCAGATGGCCGCTTCAGACCTCGCCCGCCCCACCGGCAAATCGCTCAGCGCCGACGACGCGTCGCTGTCGCTGGTCCGTGCGACCATCGTCGTGCTGGTCCTGCTGCTGGCAGCATTGCTGACCTGGGCCACGCTGATGCCGGTCAAGGAGGCCGTCGTCACCGCCGGACAGGTGGTGCCGTCCGGCAACTCCCAGGTCGTCCAGCATCTGGAAGGCGGCATCGTGTCGGCCATCCTGGTCAAGGAGGGCGATCTGGTCGAGGCCGGCCAGCCTCTGATCGTCTTCGATCCCAAGCAGGTCCGGGCAGAGCGCGAGCAGATGAACGCCCGCCTGCTGACCCTGGAGCTGCGGGCAGAGCGGCTGCGCGCCTTCGCCGCCGGGCGGGAGCCGGACTTCACCCGCGTCGCCGGCCCCGACACGCCCCAGGTGGAGGCCCAAAAGGAGGCGCAAGTCGCCGACCAGCGCCTGATCTACGACACTCAGCGCAAGGCTCGCGACACCGCCATCGCCGTGCTGCAGGCCCAGGTGTCGCAGCGCGAGGCCGAACTGGCGCTGTATGAGGGGCAGCTGGCCAACATCAAGGACCAGATCACCTTCATCACCGGCTCGGTCGACATCCGCAACCGGCTGGAATCCATGGGGCTGTCGTCGAAGCTGCAGTCGCTGGAAACCCAGCGCGAGCAGTCGCGCCTGATGGGCGAGCAGCGGCGGATCGAGGGCCAGATCATCGCCACCCAGCAGGCGATCACCGAGGCCGGCAACCGCATCCTCGACCAGTCGGCCAAGCTGTCGCAGGACGCCGTCACCGAGATGGGCACCGTCACCGCCGAGATCGCCCAGCTGCGAGAGGCCCGCGCCAAGCTGGACGACCGCGCCGAGCGGTTGACCGTGCCGTCGCCGGTGCGCGGGCTGGTGCAGGACCTGCGGATCAACACCATCGGCGCCGTGGTGCCGGAGGGCGGCGTCCTGATGCAGATCGTTCCGGTCGACCACGAGATGACGGTCGAGGCGCATGTCACCCCGCGCGACGTCGGCCATCTCCAGATCGGGCAGGAGGCGACGGTGAAGGTGCTGACCTACGACTTCGCCCGCTACGGCGCCATCACCGGCACGCTGCAGCGCATCTCCGCCTCCACCTTCCTGGACGAGCAGAAACGCCCCTACTACAAGGCGGTCGTGGCGCTCAGCCGCAACCATGTCGGCCGCGACGACGTGCAGCACCCGGTTCTGCCCGGCATGACCACCCAGGTGGAGATGCCCACCGGCAAGCGGTCGCTGCTGGAATATCTGCTGAAGCCGATCTACTTCGCCCTGTCCGACAGCTTCAACGAACGGTGAGGGCAACTGGCGGGGAGGCGCCGTCCTCCCCCCGGAAATACGAAAGGCCGCCGGTCCGGAAAAGGACGGGCGGCCAGCGGCAGCAGGAAGGAGAAGCGGTGCGGCGGTCAGTAGGCGCCGAGCGACCGGGCGGCGGCGGTGAATTCCTCGGCCAGCCAGCCTTCACGCTCGATCAGGTGGTCCATCAGCCGCTTCAGCGCCGCCTCGTAGACCTCGGTGCGCTCGCCATCTGGCAGGCCCGCCATGGCCAGGCGGGCGACGAAGTCGTCCACCAGCTGTTCAGCCTTCCGGGTGTCGACTTGGGTCATGACGGGAAACAACCTGGGGTTTGTGTCGGCGAGCTTCTGGGGAGTCATCGGGGCGCCTTGATGCTGGACGCGTGGCCTATCCCAATAATGGGTCCACGACCGGCGGGTGTGAAGGTGCGATTTAGCGCTTAAATGAAATAAATTTAGGTCGCATTTGATACATCTCGTTTCATGTGCCGCTGGCCGGTGGCGAAAAGCGGCAAAGCGCGAGCGTCGTACAGCCCCGACACAGCTCGACAGAATATGTCACGACATACCAGTAGCAATCATTGGTGCCAGTATCTAAAATTGCCGCGACTCAGCAGCGCCCGTGAACGCCATGGCCGGCCGCCCCAACCGCAGCGCCTCCCTTCAGACCGTGCCGCTTCACGCGGTGGAACCGGATCCGGCAGCCGTCAGCCTCGACAAGGTCAAGGCGATCCTGGCGCCGCTGGACCGGGCGCAGAAGTCCAAGCTGTTCGAACTGGTGCAGGCAGGCCATCTGGAAGACGACCAGATGACGGTGGAGGTCGGCCGCCTGATCGTCGCCATGCTGAACGGCCCGCGCACCGAGCATGCCCGGCGCATCTGGACCGGCTGGTTCGACCCGGTGATGCTGCGCACCGATGCGCTGATGCTGGCGGAAAGCCGGCCGCCGGGCTGTATGCATGTGGTCGACGCCAGCGCCTGGTGGTTCGCCCTGCTGCCACATCTGCGCGACCTTGCCGGCCGGGTCCAGGCCGACATCGCCGACCGCGCCAGCGAGCATCCGCTGGAATCCGTCCTCGCCTCCCCCGCTGCCGCGGCGTGGGCGGAGGAGCTTCGCATCCGTTCGCTGGAGGTCCTGCGCCGGCGCGGCGCGGCCGGACCCTTGCTGGCGACCGCCAATGCGGAGCGGATCACCCTGCTGCGCAAGCGCGGGCTGACCGGGGTGGCGCCGCTGTCCTTCGGCGATCTGGCGATGCTGGACGCCATGCTGGACCATGCGCCGCTGTGGAAGGGCGCGGCCCGTCCGCGCGACACCATCGGCATCCTGCACATGGTGTCGGAGATGGCAGAGCGCGGCGCCGCCACCGGTGGCGGTGCGGAGGGCGCGATGCAGTACGCCCTGGCCCTGTTGAACGGATCGCGCGATCCCGATCAGGCGCTGGCGCTCCATGGCCTGTCGCCCAATCCGGCTCTGGTCGAGGCGGCAGTCGGTCATGTGCAGTTCGCTTGGCAATGCCTGCGGCAGAAGCTGGAGGACCTGCATCTCGGCCGCCCCGCCCCGCCGCAGCTGACCGCCGGCGAAACGGTGGACCGGCTGCAGGAGCGTGCCTTCCGCTGGTACGATGCGCTGCAGGGCTTCGGCGTCGAACGCGGCGGGCGCAACTGGGCCGCGGTGTCCGCCGCCGTCGGCCGGGTGACCGGGCTGGTGGAGGGAGAGGTGGTGCCAGTGCTGAGCCACCGCCTGCTGACGCTGAACGCCAGCAGTTCGGCCCGGCCGCTGATCGACCCGGTGCGCTTCATCAACGGCTTCAACCACCGGCTTCGTCGCCGCGGCATCGCCGCCTCGACCAACCCCTGGCTGACGGCGATCGGCGAGCATCTGGCCGGCCTGTTCCGGCAGATCGGCACCTATGGCCGGGAAGATGCGCTGTCGGCCATGGCCGAACTGTGCGAACTGGCGGAAGAGACCGGTTATCCCATCGAGGTGACCGCCATCGACAAGACGCTGCTGGGCATCACCGAGCGGGCGCTGCGCGACGGCCGTGAACTGAGCGCCGCGGAAAGCAAGCTGATCGAGCGCGTCGTCACCGTCGCCACAGAGGAACGCCGGCGCTGCCGCTGGTGGGTGTCGGGCGAACTGGTCAGCCTGCTGGACGCCGCCCAGCAGCGCGGCATCGGCCCGACGCCGCAATAGGCAAGCCCATTCAGGACGACAGCTTGATCCCCGCCCTCATGGTGGCCAGCGCCAGCTGGGTGCGGTTGCGCACGCCCAGCCGCTGCATCACCGTGCGCAGATGCACCTTGATGGTGCCCTCCAGCACGCCCAGCGCGCGGGCGATCTCCTTGTTCGACTGGCCTTCCAGCAGGAGCCGCAGCACCTCGCGCTGACGCTCGGTCAGGCCGTTGACCGCCTCGTTATCGCTGCGCACCGACGCGGCCTCGGAGGTCAGCGCGATGCGGACCGGCCGTCCATCGGGCGGCGTCGGCGGCGCCGGGGCGAAGATGCCGCCCTCCAGCACGATCGGCAGCGCTTGGTCGAGCACGCCGCCCTCGCAGCCCTTGTGGACGAAGCCGCGCGCGCCGGCACGGATGCAGGACGCGATGACGGTGCCGTCGGTCGTTCCGGAGACGACGATCAGCGGCACATCGCCGGCCGCCTCCAGCATGTCGGTCAGGCCGCTGTGCTCGTCGCTGTCGCTCATCTGCAGGTCGTAGAGGATGGCGGTGAGGTCCGGTTCGGAGCGGACCTTGCGCAAGGCCTCCGCCAGCGATCCCGCCTCGACGACCGCGACATGCTCATAGTGCTGCCGCAGGGCAAGCGACAGGCCGTACCGGACCAACGCGTGATCGTCGACAATCAGGAACTTGAGCGGATCGTCGGACGGGGTCCGGCGGTCAGACACCATGTCCCGCGTCGGCGAGCCATGGTCGTGCTGCACATGATGATCCACGTTTGTTCCTCTTCATCGGTCCAAAGTACCAAACCCCACTGGATTTGTGGGTCTTACCAGCAACACTAAAGCCGAAGGACGGCCTGTATGAACCTGCCCTTCCGGCTGCCCGTAAGACGCATGGGGGTAAGGGGCGAACAAACCGAAGGTGGCAGAACTGCAATCACCTGATGTCGCCCGCAGTGCTGCGTCCTGTCCGCCGGCCACGTCGCGCCTTGATCCCGCGATTGACAGGCATTTCGACAAGCGGCACCGTGACCGAGAAGACCGACCCATGCCCCGGGTGGGATCTCAGCCCAATCCGATGGTCGATTTGACAGGCCAGCCGCGAGACAATGGCGAGGCCGAGGCCGACCCCGCGCCGCTGGTCGCGGTTGTCGGCGTCAAGTTGCCGGAACTCTTCGAAGATGGCGGCCTGGTTGGCCTCGTCGATGCCGGGGCCGGTATCCCAGACCTCAATGCGCAGACAGCGTCGCCCCTCAGCATCGCGGCAGCGGCGGCAGCCCAGCAGGATGGTTCCTGAAACAATGTATTTCAGCGCATTCGCGACGAGATTGCGCAGGATCCGCTCCAGAAGCTGCCCATCGCTGAGCACCTGGGCATGACAGGACACGACGCGGAAGCGGATCCCGCGCATCTCCGCCTGAATGGCGAACTCCCCCTCGATGCTTTCGAACATCACCGGCACCGACACCGGCTCGATCAGCGGCTCCAGCGCCCCGGCATCGAGCCTTGCGGTGTCGAGCATGCCGTCCAGCAGCGTGCGGATCGACAGATGCGCCGCCAGAAGCCCGCCGAGGACCGGCCGTTCGGCGTCGCCCATCCGATGACGCAGCACGTCGAGGAACAGCCCCATCGACATCACCGGCTGGCGCAGGTCGTGGCTGGCCGAGCCGAGAAGCTGCAGCTTTGCCGTATCGGCGGCCCGAAGCCGCTGCAATTCCTCGTTGGAGCGGGCGAGATGGGCGTTGACCTCCTCCACCTGCTCCAACGAGAGGCGCAACTCCTCGTCCATGGCGCGCAGTTTTTCCAGCGAGGCCTGAAGTTCGCTGTCCGACCGGTCGTAATCCCTGCTCCGGCGATCCAGGGCATTTTCCCGAAGGGACAGCCGTTCCTGCACCGCATCCAATTGGGACAGCTTTTCGTGGTATCTCGTGGTCGTTGTCAGCAATTCCTTGCGCAGTTGCGCGATGGTCTCGTTCGCATCCTGCTGGCGCCGCTCCAGATCCTCGATCAGTGTCTGCGCCTGCTCAAGCTCGTCGTAAAGCCGCTGGACGGCGGCGGGGGAGCGGTCCTCCTTGAGGTCGGTGGCCACGCAGATGAAATGCTCGGTCTCGCCGGTGGGTCCGACCAGTGGCGTGATGACCAGGGCGCACAGATAGTCGCTGCCGTCCTTGCGCCGGTTGACCATGCTGCCGCGCGCATATTCCCCGTCCACCAGGTCGCGCTTGATGGCGGCGGTGATCACCGGATCGGTGCGGGGGCACTGCAGAATCCGGGGGGAGCGGCCGATCACCTCGTCCGCCCGATAGCCGGTCAGACGGGTGAAAGCGCGATTGACATAGCGGATGGTCGGTCCCGGCGCGGCGAGGTTCCGGTCGGTGACGATGACGGCATGATCCAACTGATCCCAAATCGGTTGGACGATCAGCGGCTTTGCCTTGAGATCCTTCAATCCATGCGCAACCGACATGCCAACACTATCCTTTCGGGAGTGAGCGGTCCATGGTGCACGACGCCGGAACATCATGGCAGTACTAGGTTCACAAAGTTAACTGTCGCGATGCAATGCCGTCACGGCCATATAGCTTTAGATCAGTCTGCCCGATATTCGTCCGGTATTCGAATGCCGCCTGCGCCGCAACAACGTGCAACGGCGCAAGCCTTTCATTTACTCCGATACCGGCTCCGCCCAGCTGTCGTCGATGCCGATGCGCTGACGTTTCGCGATGTCGTGCGAGATCACCACCAGGATCGGCGGCTCCTCCTGGCCGAAATACTGCATGCACATCTCGACCTGCCTCGGCTGCCTGTCGCTGCTTTCGATGGCCGTCTCGATGACGATTTCCGCCTTCCTTCCCGACAGCAGGGGCGCGACCAGCCGGGCGAAGGCAGTGGCATCGATTTCCGGCATCAGATCGTGCAAGGCGATCTGGCGGAGGTGGTCCAGCGAATAGCCCAGCTTTTCCTCCGCCCCCTTGTTGACCAGCTGAAAATGAAAGTTGGCGGGATCGAGGAAATACACCTCGTTCAGGGACTGGCCGATGATGCGGCCCAGATAGTGGATGAAGGCGTCGGCCCGCCGCCGCTCCGTCACGTCCTCCACGATCAGGATGACGCCGCGCGCCTGCCGGCTGTCGTAGAGCAGCGGCGACAGGCGGATGCGGCAGTCGATCCGGCGTCCGCGCCGGTCCATCGCCTCCATCTCGATCATGTCGGCCGGCATCTGCGTGGTCAGAGTTTCGTGCAGGGAATCGCGCAGGCGCTGCACCGGCAGACCGATGTCGAGGTCGAGGAAGGATTCCTCGGCGACCTCCTCGTTGCGCAGGCCCCAGGCGTTCTCGCACCAGCGGTTCCAGGACTGCACCAGCAGATTGTCGTCCAGCACGATGATGCCGGCGTCGATGCTGCGCAGGACGGATTCGGAATAGCGCCGGTACTCGGCCGCCTCGTCGCCCTGGCGCCTCATCTCCTCGTTGGTTACCTCAAGCTCCTCGTTGGTGGAGCGCAACTCCTCGTTCATCGTCTCCAGTTCCTCGTTGGTGGACTGGAGTTCCTCGTTGGTCGTCTCCAACTCCTCGTTGGTCGACTGCAGCTCTTCATTGGTGGTCTCCAGTTCCTCGTTGGCGGACTGAAGTTCCTCTATGGTGGTCTCCAGGCTTTCCTGCGCCACCTCGACCTCCTGCTGCAGCATGAAGAGGCGGCTGGTGTCCTGGAAGCTCAACAGGGTGCCGAAGGCCTTGCCGTCGCGGCCGAACAGCGGCGAGACATCGATGCTCAGGCGCATCGGCTCGCCGCCCGGCCGGCTGAAGAGCTGATGGTCGATGCGGATCGTCCGCCCGGTGCTGCGCACCTCCTCGATCTGGCTGCGCAGTTCGGTCGGGCGGTAGGAAATCGTCAGATCCTGAAAAGGCCGGCCGATGTCCGGCTCCTCGATGTCGAACAGGCGGCGGGCCAGCAGATTGGCGAAGATCAGCTCGCCGTCGGAGCCCACCGCCAGATACGCGGCCGAACTGCCGTCGACGATGCTCTCCAAGAGGCGGGTATGCTGGCTGTTCCGTCCATTCGGCAGGTCGGGCGCCAGCGACAGGCTTCCCCCGGCGGTGCGGCGCCATTCCTGCGGAACCTTGGTGAAGATGCGGCTTTTCAGGTTCACCGCCTCGAACATGCGGGACCGGGCCAGCTGGGTTTCCGCCTTGCCGAGGAACAGGACGCCCTCGTTGACCAGGGCGTAATGCAGCCGCGGCAGGACGATGGATTGGGTATCCGCCTCCAGATAGATCAGCAGGTTGCGGCAGACCAGCAGGTCGATGCGGGAGATCGGCGCGTCGCTGACCACATTGTGGCGCCCGAAGATCACGCATTTGCGCAATTCGCGCTGGAAGACATAGCTGTTGCCGGATCGCTCGAAATAGCGTTCCAGCATCGCCTCCGGCACCGATTCCACGTCGCGCGCGGGATAGGTGGCGTGGCGCGCCGTGTTCAGCGCGTCGTCGTCCAGATCGGTCGCGTAAATCTTGACCCGCCGGCAGAACTCCACCTTGCCCAGCTGCTCGGCGAACAGCATCGCCAGAGAATAAGGTTCCTGGCCCGAGGCGCAGCCGACGCTCCAGACACGGACCGGGGCCTTGTCCCCCTTGCGCTTCAGGATCTGGGGAATGACCTCCTGGCGCAGCACATCCCACGCCTCCTTGTCGCGGAAGAAGGAGGTGACGTTGATCAGGACGATGTTCAGCAGATCGATGAATTCACGCGGGTGTGCCTCCAGAAAGGCGTGATAGGCGTTGAAGCTTTCGCAGCCGACCTCGTCCATCCGGCGCCGGATGCGGCGTTCCAGGCTGGTCCGCTTGTAGCCGCGGAAGTCGATGCCGCGGCTTTCCTGAATATGCCGGATCAGATTGGAAAAGTCGCTGTCGGTGGCGTCGTTGCTGCTGGTCATCTTATTGATCATTGCATCGTTCGGACGGAGCATAGTCGTCTGTTCACGATTCTCTCAAGCGGCGTGACGGCCTATTCCCGATTTCGGGTGCTTCCCTGATCATGCGGAGAAATCCTGCGGCGGCGTCGGGACGCAAGGGACCGCCGGCTGTTCATGCACAATGGACAAGCGCGACATTCTGGTGATCGGCGGATCGGCCGGCGGACTTGCAGCCCTGACCCGGCTGTTCGCCGCGATGCCGGGGGACTGCGCGCCGACGGTGTTCGTCGTCCTGCACACCTCGCCCAACGCCAGGAGCCTGCTGCCGCGGCTGCTCACCCGCGTCGGCTGGCTTCCCGCCTTCCATCCCACCGACGGCGCGCCGATCCGGCCCGGCCACATCCATCTGGCGCCGCCCGACCACCACCTGCTGGTTCATCACGACCATGTGCTGGTGCGCCGCGGCCCGCGGGAGAACCGGACCCGTCCGGCGGTCGACCCGCTGTTCCGCTCCGCCGGCGTCGCGTTCGGCAGCCGGGTCGTCGGGGTCGTGCTGACGGGAATGCTCGACGACGGCACGTCCGGCCTGCGCGCCATCCACCGCTGCGGCGGCGTCTGTGTCGTCCAGGATCCGGAGGAAGCGGAGTGGCCGGGCATGCCGGAAAGCGCCATCGCCCGCGCGCCGGTCGACCATGTGCTGCCGGTCGGCTCCATGCCGACGCTGCTGTGCCGGCTGGCGACGGAGCCGGCGCCCCCCAGCCCACCGGTTCCTTTCGACATCGCCACGGAGGCCCACGTCGCAGAACAGGAGTTCACGACCGTGTCCGACGATACCAAGGCGGTCGGCAGCCCGACCACCCTGTCCTGCCCGGAATGCGGCGGCGGATTGTCGGAAATCCAGGACGGTCCGGTGCTGCGCTTCCGCTGTCAGGTCGGGCACGCCTTCAGCCCCGACAGCATGGAGGAGGCGCAGACCGAAGCGATGGAAAAGGCCCTATGGGTCGCGCTGCGCACCCATGAGGACCGGGTGGAGCTGTTCAACCGCATGGCCATCCACGCGCGGCAACGGGGCCAGTCCACCCTTGCCGCGAATTGGGAGGCGCAGATGCAGGAGGCGCGGCAGAACGTGGAGACGCTGCGGACGGTGCTGTCCAATCCCAAGGTCAAGGGGACGACCGGGCAGAAGCAGAGCTGAGCCCGACGGCGTCGGCCGGAATGCCGGAGTGGCGGAACCGGATCGCCTCTGAAGGGGTTGGACTGACGGCCAATACAGACAGCCCCCCGAAAGACATGCCCCGCAAGCAGAAAGAGACGCCTCCCATGAGCATCGACGGACTGTCGGACGACGACACCCCGCATTACGACGGTCCGGCCGGCGGCTGGGGATCGGTCGGGTCGATGGCCCGCATCATGGGGGAGGAACGGCCGACCCCCGCCGTACTCGACACGCTGCGCCGGCAGAACAAGCCCGGCGGCTTCATGTGCGTGTCCTGCGCCTGGGCCAAGCCGGCCAAGCCGCACACCTTCGAGTTCTGCGAGAACGGCGCCAAGGCGACGATCTGGGAACTGACCAGCCGGCGCTGCACGCCCGATTTCTTCGCGCAGCACACCGTCACCGAGCTGAAGGGCTGGAAGGATTACGACCTGGAACAGCAGGGGCGGCTGACCAACCCCATGCGCTATGACCGGGCCAGCGACCGCTATGTGCCCTGCGCGTGGGACGAGGCGTTCTCCGCCATCGGGGCGGAGCTGCGCGCCATCGACCCGGAACAGGCGGTGTTCTATTCGTCGGGCCGCGCCAGTCTGGAAACCTCCTATCTCTATGCGCTGTTCGCGCGGCTCTATGGGCACAACAACCTGCCCGACAGCTCCAACATGTGCCACGAGACGACCTCGGTCGGGCTGAAGAAGGTGATCGGCTCGCCGGTCGGCACCTGCGTGCTGGACGATTTCGACAGCTGCAACGCCATCTTCTTCTTCGGCCAGAACACCGGGTCGAACAGCCCCCGCCTGCTTCACCCCTTGCAGGAGGCGGTGAAGCGCGGGGCGAAGATCGTCACCTTCAACCCCGTGCGGGAAAAGGGGCTGGAGAGCTTCCGCAACCCGCAAAGCCCGCTGGAGATGCTGACAGGCAAGGAAACCCAGATCTCCACCCTGTATTTCCAGGTGAAGGCCGGCGGCGACATCGCGGCGATCACTGGCCTGATCAAGCATGTGCTGGCGGCCGAGGAGGAACGGCAGAAGAAGGGCAATCCTGTCCTCGACCAGGACTTCATCACCCGGCACACCGTTGGCTTCGAGGAGATGAAGGCGCGGGTCAACGCCATCGGCTGGGAGCAGATAGAGGAGGAATCCGGCCTGACCCGCGCCGATCTGAAACAGGCCGCCGACATCTATGTCGAGGCCGACCGCTCCATCGCCATGTACGGCATGGGCCTGACCCAGCAGGTGCGCGGGTCGGAGACGCTGGCGGCGCTGGTCAATCTGTGGCTGCTGAAGGGCAACATCGGCCGCGACGGCGCCGGCATTTCCCCGGTGCGCGGCCATTCCAACGTCCAGGGCCAGCGCACTGTCGGCATTTCCGAAAAGCCGGAGCTGGTGCCGCTCGACCGGCTGGCCGAACAGTTCGGCTTCGAGCCGCCGCGCAAGGAGGGGCTGACCACCGTCAAGGCCTGCGAGAAGATCCTGTCGGGCGAGGTGAAGGCCTTCATCGGGCTCGGCGGCAACTTCGTCCGCGCGATCCCCGAGCGCGAGCGGATGGAGACGGCCTGGACGCGCATGCGCCTGACCGTGCAGATCGCGACCAAGCTGAACCGCAGCCACCTGATCAACGGCGAGGTCGCCTATCTGCTGCCCTGCCTCGGCCGGTCGGAAGAGGACATGCAGGAGAGCGGCGCGCAGGCGGTGACGATGGAGGACAGCCTGAGCTGCATCCACGGCTCACTCGGCAACAACACCCCGGCCAGCCCGCATCTGAAGTCGGAGGTCGCCATCGTCGCCGGCATGGCCAAGGCGACCCTGCCGCCCAACCCGAAGGTGACGTGGGACGCGTGGGTGGCCGATTACCGCCGCATCCGCGCCCTGATCGAGGAGACCTATCCCGACCAGTTCCACCGCTTCAACGAGCGGGTCTTCACCCCCGGCGGCTTCTACCGCGGCAACCCGGCGCGCGAGCGGATTTGGAAGACGGAGTCCGACAAGGCCCATTTCACCCCGCCGGGCCACCTGCGCGCCATCGGCTTCGAGGACGCGCCGGGGCGCTGGCGGCTGATGACCATGCGGTCGAACGACCAGTTCAACACGACGATCTACGGCTATTCCGACCGCCTGCGCGGCATCGAAGGCACCCGCGACGTGCTGCTGATGAACCCGCTGGACATCGCCGCCGCCGGCTTGCGCGAGGGACAGGTGGTGGCGCTGGCGAGCGACGCCGGCGACGATGTCGACCGCCGGGTGGGCGGGCTGACGGTGATGCCCTTCCACCTGCCGCGCGGCTGCGTCGGGGCGTACTACCCGGAGATGAATCCGCTGATTCCGCTGTGGTATTACGACGAGGCGTCGAAGACGCCGGCCGTAAAGGGGGTGCCGGTGCGGATCGTGGCGGGGGAGGGATAACACGCACTCTCCCCGCCCCGGGAGAGGGAGGGGACCCGCGCCGAAGGCGTGGGGAGGGTGAGGGGTAAGGCAAGAAACCCTGCTGTTCGGGATCTTTGGATTACCCCTCACCCTTCCCATGCTGCGCATGGGCCCCTTCCCTCTCCCGGGGCGGGAGAGGGGGATGTTCGCACCCTTCAGTGCGCCTCTTCCCAATTGTCCCCAATCCCCGCTTCCGCCACCAGCGGCACGCCGAGGTGGGCAGCCCCCTCCATCACCTCGCGCACGATCCGGGCGGTGTCCTCCACCTCCGCTTCCGGCACCTCGAACAGCAGTTCATCGTGCACTTGCAGCAGCATCCGCGCGTTGCTGCCCGCGGCGGCCAGCGCGGCCGGCATGCGGTTCATCGCGCGCTTCATGATGTCGGCGGCGGTCCCCTGGATCGGGGCATTGATCGCCTGACGCTCGGCGAAGGCGCGGCGGGCGGCGTTCTTTTCCTGGATGCCGGGCATGTAGCAGCGGCGGCCGAACAGGGTAACCACATAGCCGTGCTGGCGGGCGAAGGCCTTGGTCGCCTCCATCCACACCTTCAACTCGTGGAAGCGCTCCAGATAGGTCTTGATGAAGGCGTTGGCCTCCCCCGGCGCGATGCCGAGCTGGCGGCCGAGGCCGAAGCCGGAGATGCCGTAGATGATGCCGAAGTTGATCGCCTTGGCTTTGCGGCGGATGTCCGGCGTCATCTGCTCCAGCGGGATGCCGAAGACCTGGGCGGCGGTGGCGGCGTGAATGTCCAGACCGTCGCGGAAGGCGTCCTTCAACGCCTGGATGTTCGCCATCTCCGCCACCAGACGCAGTTCGATCTGCGAATAGTCGACGCTCAGCAGCTTGTGGCCGGGCGCGGCGACGAAGGCGCGGCGGATCTTCTTGCCCTCCTCCGTCCGCACCGGGATGTTCTGCAGGTTGGGGTCGGTGGAGGACAGGCGGCCGGTGTTGGTCGCCGCCAGCGCGAAGGCGGTGTGGACTCGGCCGGTGACCGGGGAAATCTTCTCCTGCAAGGCGTCGGTGTAGGTGCTCTTCAGCTTGGCGAGCTGGCGCCAGTCGAGCACGCGCTGGGCGATGGTATGGCCCTGCTCCGCCAGTTCCTCCAGCACGCTGCTGTCGGTGGAATAGGCGCCGGTCTTGCCCTTCTTGCCGGTGCCGAGCTTCATCGTGTCGAACAGGATCTCGCCAAGCTGCTTGGGCGAGCCGATGTTGAAGGTCTGGCCGGCCAGGGCGTGGACGTCCTTCTCGATCTCGGCGAGGCGGACGGACAGGCTCTGCGACAGGTCGGACAGCGCCTTCTTGTCGATGCGCACGCCGGCGCGCTCCATGTCCGCCACCACCGGGACCAGCGGGCGGTCCAGCGTCTCGTAGACGGTGACCATGCGGTCATCGACCAGACGCGGCTTCAGCAGCGTCCACAGGCGCAGCGTGATGTCGGCATCCTCGGCGGCATAGGCCAGCGCCTTGTCCAGCGGCACGCGGTCGAAGGTGATCTGGTTCTTGCCGGTGCCGCAGACCTCCTTGAAGGGGATCGGCGTGTAGGCGAGGTGCAGCTCCGCCAACTCGTCCATGCCGTGGCCGTGGGAACCGCCCTCCAGCACGTAGGAGATCAGCATGCTGTCGTCCACCGGCGCGACCTTGATGCCGCTGCGGGCGAACAGCTGGTGGTCGAACTTGAAATTGTGGCCGATCTTCAGGACCGACGGGTCCTCCAGCACGTCCTTCAGGATCGCCATCGCCTCGTCGGTCGGGATCTGCTTGGGCGGCGGCGGGGCGTCGAAGTCCAGCTGCCCGGCGGCGGCGGTCGAGGCGCCATGGGCGAGTGGGATGTAGCAGGCGATGCCGGGCTCGGTGGACAGCGAGACGCCGACCAGCGTGGCGGTGGCCGGGGTCAGGCTGTCGGTTTCGGTATCGACCGCCAGCACGCCGGTCTCGCGCGCCCGCTCGACCCAGCGGCGCAGCGCGTCGGCGTCCTGCACCAGCTCGTAACGCACCTCCGGAACATTCAGCACCGTCTTGCGGGCCGGACGGTCTTCGGCGGCCGGGCTCTCGGCTGACGTGGGAGAGGTTGCGGCCGGAGTGGCTGCCGAACCGGTGGAGGCGGGCGCGCCGCCGGCCCCGTCGGCGATGCGGCCGTCCTTCAACATCTCCATCTCGACGCGCGAGACGATGCTGCGGAAGCCTTGGGCGCGCAGGAAGTCGATCAGCTTCTGGTGGTCGGGCTCACGCACGCGCAGCTCGTCAAGCGGCTTGGGCGGCGGCACCTGATCGTCGAGCAGGACCAGACGGCGGGAGACGCGGGCGAGATCGGCGAACTCGATCAGCTTCTGGCGGCGAGCCGGCTGCTTGATCTTCTCGGCATTGGCCAGCAGGGCTTCCAGGTCGCCATATTCGGTGATAAGCTGGGCGGCGGTCTTCACGCCGATGCCGGGCACGCCGGGGACATTGTCGACGCTGTCGCCAGCCAGCGCCTGGACGTCCACCACCTTCTCCGGCGGGACGCCGAACTTCTCGAACACCTCGTCGGGGCCGATGGCCTTGTTCTTCATCGGGTCGAACATGCCGACACCGGGGCGGACCAACTGCATCAGGTCCTTGTCCGACGACACGATGGTAACCGGACGGCCGGCCTCCTGCGCCAGACGGGCGTAGGTGGCGATCAGGTCGTCGGCCTCGAATCCCTCCAGCTCCAGGCAGGGCAGGCAGAAGGCCTCCGTCGCCTCGCGGATCAGGGCGAACTGCGGCTTCAGCTCCTCCGGTGGTTCCGGGCGGTGGGCCTTGTAGTCGGGGTAGAACTCGTTGCGGAAGTTCAGGCGCTTGCTGTCGAAGACCACCGCGACGGCTTCCGCCTTGGCGTCGGCCAGCAGCTTCAGCAGCATGTTGGAGAAGCCCAGCACCGCGTTGACCGGCGTGCCATCCGGCCGCGTCAGCATCGGCAGCGCATGGAACGCGCGGAAGATGAAGCCCGACCCGTCGACCAGATACAGGCCGCTGCCGTCGCCGCCCGACGTGGTGCCGCCCGGAGTGGCCTTGGCTTCGGTCGCGGTGTTCTCGGAGGCGGTGGCATCAGTCATGGTGGTCTCTCGTCCCTTCCTTGCGGGCGCTACCATCGCCGAAGGAGGGCCGGGAGTCGAGTGCCGAGACCGGGGTAGAGCACCCTCAGCCGGTGCTGTCCTCCACCGCGCTGGTCACCACCGGGCCGACGAAGGCATAGCCGACGCCGTGCACCGCCTGGACCGGCAGGGCGCAGCCGCTGCGCTCCTCCACCTTGATGCGCAGGCGGCGCACCAGCGAGTCGATGGAGCGGCTGTAGGGGTCCCAATCGCGGCCTGTCAGCGCCAAGGAGATGTCCTGGCGGCTCACCGCCTCGCCCGGCGCGGTGACCAGCAGCGAGAGGAACTTGTACTCTGTCGCGGTCAGCGGAACGGCGGCGCCGGTCGGCGGCTGGATGCGCCATTCGATGTCGTCGAACAGCCAGGCCTTGCGCGGGTCCGCAGGCGATGCGCCGGCGGGAGCAGCGGGCGGCGCCGGGGCATGCTCCGCGGCAGGCGGCGAATCGGTGCCCTTCTGCATCCGGCGCATCAGCGCCTTGATCTGCGCCTCCACCTCGCGGAAGTCGACCGGCTTGACCAGATAGACGTCGGCGCCCAGTTCCAGCCCGATGACACGGTCGATCAGGCTGGACCGCGCCGTCAGCATGATGATGGCGGCCGGCGAGCTGGCACGGACGCGGCGGGCGACCGAAAAGCCATCCTCGTCCGGCAGGTTGATGTCGAGCACGATCACGTCGGCCGGCCCTGCCTCCAGCAGCCGGTCCAGTTCCGCACCGCGCGACGCACCCCGCACCTCGAAGCCGCAACGGTCGAGATATTCGACAAGATCGTCACGAAGGTCGGCTTCGTCCTCGACCACAATGATCCGGGCCACGACGCCTCACGCCCCCATTCACATTCGTATGAGATTATCTTAAACGCCCGGACGGGTTACGCAAACCCTATCAGACAAACGGAATAAACGAGGCCACGCAATATCGGTTCCGCCGCCTTACCGCTTGGACAGATAGCGGTCGCCGACCGTTGCGGCATAGCGGGCCACCCAATCACGATCGATGGCGTCGACCCGCCCCTTCGCCTTCAGCTCGGCAAAGCAGCGGTCGAAGTCGGCGCGCAGCGACTCGTCACGGAACACCATGCTGTAGGGCGTCGGCGGGAAGATGGCGGTGAACAGCACCGGCTGGGCCGGATCGAACGGCAGGCCGCCGGCCGATTTCGCCTTCTCCTGAAGCTGGCGGTTGTATTCGGCGAAGATCAGGCCGTCGGCCAGCACCGCATCCACCCGGCCGGCAAACAGCAGGTTGGAATGCACCATCTGGTCGGCGCGCTCGCGGAAATCGCCGAAACTGGGGATCGCGGCGTGCAGGCCCGGCAGCACGTCCGGCGCGCCGGAAAAGGTGATGACCCGCTTGCCCGCCAGATCGGCCAGCGACCGCACCGTCAGACCGCTGCTTTTCAGCACCGAGGCGCCGTTCTGGTAGAAGATATAGGGGACGGAGCGGGACCCCGGCATCTCCATTCCCGCTGGAACCGTGGTGACGGCATCCACCTGCCCGCCCGCCTGCACACCGTCGCGATAGTCGTTCCAGTGGCGGCCGAAGGGAACAACCTTGAAATGCGCCTCGTGCCCGCAGGCGGCCAGGGTTTCCTTGATGATGGACGCCTCGCGCCCGGTGCCGTCGGCGGTCATCATCGGCGGCAGTTCCGGCGCCAGGATCGTCACCGGGCGGGCCGCCGCGGGCAGCGCCGCGGAGATGAGGCCGATGAAGAGAGCCAGGCGGGCCGCGACGCCCACCGGGGCAGCGAATGCACGAACACCGAACACCATCCTTCGCACTCCGTCCTTGCCAGCCTGAGATCAAGTCCGCCGCAACCGCCGCGACCAGCCCGGAGGCCGGCAGTCCCGGAAAGTAGCATGGGCAACGGCGCCGCCGTCCACGGAAATTCCCATGTCCGGCAAAGGCTTCAGCGACTTGAACGGCACGTATGCGACAGTTCGTCGCAATTGGTTGGGATTGGTCGCCGGTCGTTGCCGGTCGTTCCCATTTTCTCGGCCGCTCCGACAGTGAACATCCATTTGCCGAATGTTATTTCAGGACTGAGTAAACCGATCGTGCTATGGATAAGCCCATCGGCCACTCGCATGATGCCCGCCGGCTGGCTCGATGACTGTCGGCATGTTGCACGCGAGGGTGGATTTACTGATGGAAATGGGACTACCGCACCCCCGAACCTCCGGGACGGGGTTGGCATGAAACCCGCCATGAATGCAAAGGCCCCGATCGGCCGGGCCAGGAGGATATGGATGAGCGTCACGGGATGGGACGACACCGAATCCTATACGCTTCGCGGCGCCGGCCCCCGCGGATCGGGTGACGAGGTCGCCCGCGCCGGCGGGTCCTCCCTGCTGACCCGCGTCATTCTGATGATCGTCGGCTGCACGCTGCTGGTCGGGCTGATCGCCATGGGCGTGTCGTCCGTGCTGGTCGGCCGGCAGCAGCGCGACGCGCTGACCCACCGCGCGACGCTGGTCGGCACGCTGCAGGCCTCGGCCATGGGGCAGGCGGTTTGGGAGTTCGACACCCGTGCCGTCGAGGCGATGATCCGCGGCCTGATGGCCGAGGATCCGGCGGTGCGCAGCGTCAAGGTGTGGGCGGCCACCGGCGGGCGCGGTAGCCATGGCGAGCCGCTGGTGGAACTGGACCGGCCGGCCGGCCGGGCGGAACTGGCGACCGTCGAACGCAAGATCCACATGTCCGACAGCAACGGCGAACGCACGATGGTCGGCCTGCTGCGCATGACCTATTCGCTGGAGGAGGCGGAAAACGCCACCATGACCGCGCTGGCGCCGATGGCCGGTCTGGTCTTCTTCTCGCTGCTGGCCGTCATCGGCATGATCAGCGTGCTGCTGAACCGGCTGGTTCTGGCGCCGCTCGCCCGGCTGACCCGGTCGGCCGGGGCCATCGCCGCCGGCGACTACCGCGTGCGCCTGCGCAACAGCCGTACCGACGAGATCGGCCAGCTGACCGTCGCCTTCAACCATATGGCGGAAACCGTCCACGACTATACCGAGCGGCTGGAACAGCGCGTCGCCGAACGGACGGAGGAACTGCGCCAGTCCAACGAGCAGCTTGCGGTCGTCAACCGGCAGGTGATGGACAGCATCCAGTACGCCAGCCTTCTGCAATCGGCCATCCTGCCCGATGAGCGCGAGATGGCGCGGCGGCTGGACGGGCTGTGCGTGCTGTGGCGGCCGCGCGACGTGGTGGGCGGCGATTTCCACATCTTCCGCGAGCTGGAGGACGGCCGTTTCCTGATCGGCGTCGCCGACTGTTCCGGCCATGGCGTGCCGGGCGCCTTCATGACGATGACGGTGTCGGCCATCCTCGACCATGTGTTGTCGGAAACGCCGGACAGCGATCCGGCGGCGATCCTGTGCGGGCTGAACCGCATGGTGCGTGCGGCGCTGGCCCGCGGGCGCGACAACCCGCGCTTCGACAACGGGCTGGACATCGGGCTGTGCCTGGTGCGGCCGGACCAGGGCGACCTGCTGTTCGCCGGCGGCCGGATCGGCCTGCACATCGTCGATCCCGGCGCCGACAAGGTCGGCGAGATCAAGGGCGACGCGCAGAGCCTGGGCTATCGCCGCTCCGACATCGGCCACCGCTTCACCACCCACCGGGTGGAGCTTGCGCCGGGCCGCAGCTTCTACCTGACCACCGATGGTTTCCTCGATCAGGCCGGCGGCGCCCGCGGCTTCGGCTTCGGCAA
This sequence comes from uncultured Azospirillum sp., assembly GCF_946480385.1. The sequence continues at coordinate 19,512 of NZ_CAMLJP010000043.1, read as the reverse complement.
CCGCCGCTTCAGCACCATGCTGCTGGAGCACGACGCGATCCCGATGTCCGAGCGCAGGACCGCCTTCGCGCAGGCCCTGGCCGAGCATCAGGGCGAGCGGGCCCAGCGCGACGACATCACTCTGGTCGGCTTCACCGTTTCGCCGGCACTTGCGGCGGTGTCCGCTGCCGGAGCATCCTCATTCCACCCCGTCCACCCGTAAGGCAGGTCGTCAAGATACGATGAAAGGCAACGAACTCTTCAACCTGCAGGAGCTGCTGTCGCGGCAGAAGCTGCTGATCTGCTTCAGCGGCCCCTTCAGCCACAGCGTCATCGAGGAGCTGGGCAAGGCGGTCCGCAACCATCTGGAAAATGAGCGGATCGAGAAGTCGGCGATCATGGACGTCTTCTCCGTCTATGTGGAGCAGGCGCAGAATGTCCGCAACTACACCGCGTCGCGCGAAGCGCTGGGCCGGCCGATCCCCGCCAACAGCGGCATCGTGGTGATCGGCAAGGAGGGCGACCATTACGTCGTCAGCTCCGGCAATCTGGTGGAGGCGGACGACGTTCCAGGGCTGTCGGCGATGCTGGAGAAGCTGCGCGGGCTGGACAAGGCCGGTCTCAAGGCGGTCTACAAGGAGCAGTCGCGCAAGCCGCGCGAACCGGGTGCCAGCGGCGCCGGGCTGGGGCTGATTGACATGGCGCGCAAGGCCACCCGGCCGCTGGAATATTCGCTGCGCGCGGTGGACGACGCCTATTTCTTCTTCAGCCTTGAAGTCCAGCTATAAGAAATCACGGAACACGCATAATGGACAGTTTGCGGATCGAGGCAACCTCCTGCTCTCCCCTGATCGACTTCGATCCGGCGGCCGGGCTGCTGCGCATCGAAGGCGAATCCTATCCGGAGAACTCCTTCGACTTCTATGCGCCGGTGTTCGGCTGGCTGGAGGAGTATCTGAAGGCTCCCGCGCCGGCGGTGGTGCTGGACATCGGGTTGAGCTATCTCAACACCAGCAGCATCAAATGCATGATCGACGTGCTGGAGATGCTGGACGGCGCCCACCAGAACGGACAGACGGTGTCGGTGCGTTGGCATTACGACAGCGACAACGACCGTGCGCTCGACATGGCCGAGGAATTCGCCGAGGACGTGTCGCTGCCTTTCGAAATTCTGGCGCACTGATCGCGCACTGAGCACCCGGGATGACGATGCGGTCGCAGGAACAGGAGCTTCGTCAGTGGGTCCAGCGGCTGGCCGAGGATCCGGCCAATGCCGGCAACCCGCTGCTGGCGGACTTCCAGAAGCTGGCGGAACGGCACGGCAAGCTTTTGCGCCAGTTCCGCAAGGTCGCCAAGATCAGCGACCGCCTTCAGACCGAGACCAAGGAGATGGCGCGCCAGCAGCGGCAATTCGTGCTGATGGTCAGCCACGAATTCCGCACGCCGCTGGCGATCATCGACAGCGCCTCGCAGATGCTGGAGCTGGAACCGAAGCTGCCGGTCTCGGCGATGCCACGGGTGGGGAAAATCCGGAACGCGGTCCAGCGGATGCTGCACCTGATCGAACGCTGCCTGACCCACGACCGGCTGGGCACCGCCTCGGCGCGGCCGACCGCCTTCGACCTTACTGCGATGCTGACCGCGCTGGTGGGCGAAATGGAAGCTGCGGTCGGCGGTCACCGGATCGAACTGCATGGCGCCGACCGCCCGGTCCCGATCCCCGGCGACCGCGACCTTTTGGCTGTTGTGTTTTCCAACCTGCTGGAGAACGCTGTCAAATACTCGCCGAACGGGGGGACGATCCGCCTCGACCTCTCGGTCGGCGAGGGCCAGGTCACGGTGCGGATCATGGACGAGGGGATCGGCGTCAATGCGGCCGATGCGGCGCGGCTGTTCGACAAGTATTTCCGCGCGTCCAATGCCGCCGGGACGACAGGAGCGGGGCTCGGGCTCCATCTCGCCCGCTGCATCGTGGATACCCACGGCGGTGCCATTTCGGTAACGAGTGAGCTGGGCCGGGGATCGGCCTTCACCGTCCGACTGCCGGCGATGCGGGCCGCGGTTCCGGCGGCCGCGGCGACGGTCCCGGTGGCGGAGGAGACGTCATGACCGGCGACACCAAATCCGCCGACATCAGGCTTGAGGGCGTGACGGTGACGGGCTTGCCCAGACGCTGGGCCTTGCGGCGGGGAACGGTGGGCATGATGCTGCAGGAACAGAAGATCCAGGATTGGCTCGCCCGCCTTGCGGAGAACCCGGATTACGCCGCCCATCCGCTGATGGAGGAATTCCGCGCGCTCGCCGACGAGCATCTGAAGCTGATGCGGCAGCTGACCAAGATCGCCAAGATCAGCGACCGCATGCAGACCGACACCCGCCAGATGGCGCGGGCGCTGCACGCCGCCTCGCAGACCGATCCGCTGACCGAGCTGCCCAACCGCCGCCAGATGATCGAACGGCTGGAGGCGGAGCTGTGCCGCGTCGGCCGCAGCGGCGGCGGCTTCGCGCTCATCATGCTGGACATCGACCATTTCAAGGAAGTGAACGACGCCTTCGGCCATGCCGCCGGCGATCACGTGCTGGTGGAGACCGCCGGCCTGCTGCGCCGGAACCTGCGCGGGCACGATCTGTGCGCCCGCTGGGGCGGCGAGGAGTTCCTGATCCTGCTGCCCGACACCGATCAGGTCCAGGCCGAAGCGGTGGCGGAAAAGCTGCGGGACATCGTCGCCCGCCATCCCATGGCACATCAGGAGCACAGCATTGCCGTGACTCTCAGCCTGGGCGTCGCCGCCCATCGTCAGGGGCGGACGGCCGATGCCTGCATCCAGGCGGCCGACGATGCGCTGTACATCGCCAAGCGCGCCGGGCGGAACAGGTGGGCCGCGGCCGCCTGAATAATGCGGCCTGACTAAGTCTGCGGAGACGTCGGCTCGGGAGCGGGAGCCGCAACAACGCCGATGTTCAGTTCCTCCAGCTGCGCCAGGGCGCCGGCCATGCCGGTGGCGACCAGATTGGCGTCGGTCTCGGCGCTGGCGCGTTCCGGCACCTCGGCTTCCGGATGGGCGCTCCACAGGCAGAGCAGGATCGGCACGCGCGGACCGAAATGCAGGCGCAGGCGGCGCACCAGCCGCCGGCTGTGGCCGAGGGCGGACGGGTTGAGGGAGGACAGCACCACCGCATCCACCCCGGCGGTGCCCAGGCTGGCGATGGTGCGGGACGACACCTTCTCGCACGGCACGACATCGGTCTGGATACCGCGGCCGGTCAGCAAATAGGCCAGAAGCCCGGCCGCCGCCTCATCCAGATTGTTGCGAGCGCCGACACAGAGCACATGGGGCGTGTCGGCAGCTGGGGCCACGGTGTCGCTCAATTCGTCGAGCAGGCTCGCCATGCCCTCCGCCACCGCCTGCCGGCCTTCCGGGTTCAGGGTGCCGCGCTGGCGGTCCTGCTCGGCCAGCGACAGGGCGGGAAGCAGCAGGCCGTCGGCCAGTTCGACCGGGCTGCAGGTGCCGAGCCGCTCCTCGGCAAGCTCCGTCGCCTCGGTGGGATCGCGGGCGAGCAGGCGCTGATACACCTTCGCCTCGTCCGGCAGGACCGGACGGTCGCCCAGCATCACCTCCAGGAAATGCAGCTGCGGCACATGGCGGCCCAGCACGACAAGGCACACCGTCAGCGGCGTCGCCAGCAGCAGCCCGACGGGACCCCACAGCGTCGTCCACACCACCGCCGCGACGATGATGGCGAGGGAGGACAGACCAGTCGCCGTGCCGTAGAGCCAGGGCTCCACCACATTGTTGGAAAACAGCTCCACCGCCACGAACAGGGCGATGCACAGCAGCGGCAGGGTCCAGCCGGTGTCGACCGCGAAGGACAGCAGGATCGGAAAGGCCGACGCGATCACCGGCCCCAGGAACGGAATGAAGCGCAGCACCGTCGCCAGCAGTCCCCACAGCAGCGGGTTCGGCACACCCAGCAGCCACAGCCCGACGCCGATGGGAATTCCGTAGGTGACGTTTACCACCACCTGCATCAGCAGATAGCGGCTGACCCGCTCGCCGGCATCGTTCATCGCCTCCGTCGTGCGGCTGAGGTCTCCGGACCCGACCAGACGGATCAGGCGGTCGCGCAGATCCTCCCGCTGCAGAAGCATGAAGATGGTGAAGACCAGCACCATGCCGGCGGTGGCGATGGGCGTCATCGCCGGGCCGAGCACCCGGCTGACCAGGTCGAAAATTCCAGTGTCGGACTGGTCGATGCGGACCGGCACGGGTTCGCGTCGCGGTGGGGCGGCGGGGCCGGCTTGCGGAGCCGTGGGCGCGGCCGTGGTGCCCTGCTGCTCCGGCGTCGCGCTGCCGGTGGCGTTCTCCAGCTCCTGTTTGAGATCGCGGAAGGCCTCGGTCGCCTGCTTGATGGCACCGCGGTCGCCGGTCGACACGGTGGTGTTGCGCAGGGATTCGATCTTGGTGTGGATGTTGCGCTGGTAGGTCGGCAGATTGTCGGCCAGGTCGCCGAGCTGGCTGCCCACCACCGCGCCGAAGCCGATGATGGCGAGGAACAGCAGGACCACCACCGCCAGCACCGACGGCACCCGGCCGAGGCGCCAGCGCTCCAACCGGCTGACGATGGGTGTCAGCACGAAACCGAGCAGCACCGCCAGGGCGATCGGCATCAGGATGTCCGCCGCCAGATACAGCGTCACCACGATCAGCGTGATGATGAGCAGGATGGTCTGGGTAGAGACGGGGGGAGCGGCCTTCGTCACCGCGATGGGGCGTGCCTGCAGCCGGCGGGCGGTGTCCTCGGCCATGATCGTCGGGCTTTCCGGATGGGAGATTGCCCGACAGGAACACCGGCCGCGCCGCCACGTTCCCTGCCGCCCCTTTCCCTACCCACTGGCCGGACCAAAGCCGCACCTTGAGGATGTTCCGGCATTTCGCGCGGGAGGACGCCTATCCGGTCAGTACACTGGACAACGCGCGTTTCGGTGTCATCTTCGGCACGTGCCCGGCAGCGACAACGATGGACGGGGAAAAGCGACGATCATGCGCTGGTTCATTCTTGCCATCCTGTTCATCGCCCGCACCTGCATGGCGCTGGAGTTCCAGATCCTGGGCGCCGTTATGCCGTTCGCGCGGACGGATCTGAACAGCGACTATGCCGCCATGGGCCAGTTGATGGGCCTGTTCATGCTGCCGGGTATCGTGCTGGCCTTGCCGGCGGGCATGCTGAGCAGCCGGTTCGGGCTGAAGCCGCTGGCGGTCTTGAGCCTGCTTCTGCTGGCCGGCGGCAGCGCGCTGTTCTCGGTCAGCCACGACTATGGCACCGCCCTGGCCGGGCGTCTGGTCGGCGGGGCCGGCAACGCGGTGCTCAGCGTGCTGGTGTCGGCGATGGTGGCCGAATGGTTCCGCGACCGCGACCTGTCGACGGCGCTGTCCATCGTGTTCATCAGCTGGCAGTTCGGCCTCGCCGTCGCGTTGGCGGTGTTCCCGGCGATCGCGGAGGCGGCGTCCTGGCGCTGGGCCTGCCATCTGACGACTCTGGTCTGCCTGACGGTGGCGGTTCTGGTCGGGCTGACCTACCGCTCGCCAGCCGGCGCCGCCACGGTCACATCCACCGCCACAGGGCGGCGGAGCATGCCCAGCCTGCGCCTGATCGCCCGGCGGCAGAGCATCCTTTCAACCCTGGCCGGCATCATCTGGACCGCCTACAATGTCGGACAGGTGATTTTCCTGACCTATGCGCCGGCCCTGCTGGCCTCCACCGGCATGTCGGTGACCGAGGCGTCGCGCACCGTCAGCCTGACGGTGTGGGTTACCATGGCCACCATGCCGTTGGGCGGCCTGCTGACCGACCGTTGCGGCCGGCCGCTGATGCCGGTGGCGGTCGGATCGCTGGGTGCCGCCGCGGCCGGGATGGCCTTCAGCCTGGGAGCGCCGCCGGTGGCGAGTTGCATCGTCGCCGGCCTGTTCCTCGGCCTGCCGGCCGGCGGCATCCTGGCCCTGCCGGCCCGCCACTCCGCCCCGGCTGACACGGCATGGTCGCTGGGCTGGTTCATGACCGTCTTCTATATCCTGATGACGCTGATCCAGATGCTGGCCGGCCTGATCCGCGACCGGACCGGCAGCGACCTCGTCACCGTCGAGTTCGGCTGCGCGCTGCTGGCGCTGGTCGCCATCGGGCTGATCCCGTTCGAACTGGCACGCCGCGCGTTGCGGCCGGCCCCCGCCATGGCGGCTTGAGCCGCCGGATCAGGGAACCGGTGTCAGGGAAGCGGCTGCTGTTGCGTAATGCAGTGGATGCCGCCGCCGCCGCGCACGATGTCCAAGGCCGCAATCTGGACCACCTCGCGGTCGGGGAAGGCCTTGCGGACGACACGATATGCCTCGTCGTCGGCCGGATCCTCGAAGGCCGGCATGACGATGCCGCCGTTGGCGATGTAGAGGTTGGTGTAGGACAGGGTCAGGCGCACGCCGTTCACGTCGCGGCGGGCCGGCTGCTGGATCGGGATGACCTCCAGCGCGCGGCCCTTGGCGTCGCGGGCACGCTTCAGCCGGTCGAGATTGTCCTGGAAGATCTTGAAGTTGGGATCGCCGGGATCGTCGGTGGTGATCGCCATCACCACGCCGGGACGCACGAACAGCGCGATCTCGTCGATGTGGCCGTCGGTCTCGTCATCCTGATAGCCCTGCCCCAGCCAGATCACCGTCTCGACGCCGAGATGGTCCTTCAACTGCCGCTCGATCTCCTCGCGCGACAAGCCGGGATTGCGGTTGGGGTTGAGCAGGCATTGCTCGGTGGTGATCAGCGTCCCCTCCCCGTCCACATGGAAGGAGCCGCCCTCCATCACCAGGGGTGCGGAAAAGCAGGGGAGCTTGAGATGGTCGAGGATCAGGCGGCCGACCTCGCGGTCCTTCTCGCAACCCTCGTAATTGCCGCCCCAGGCGTTGAAGCCCCAATGGACGCCGGCCAGCCCGCCCTTGCCGTCGACGACGAAGCTGGGGCCGGTGTCGCGAATCCAGGAATCGCTGATCGGCAGCGGCAGGATCTGGATGCCGGCACCGCAGGCGAGCGAGGCCTCCGCCACATCCGCCGGGTCGCACACCATCGTCACCGGCTCGAAGCGGGAGATGGCCTGCGCGACCTCGGCGTAGGCGTCGCACGCGGCGTCGAAGGCACCCTCCGGCCAAGTTTCCGGCCGGCACGGCCACGCCATCCAGCATCCGCTGTGGCGCGCCCATTCGCCGGGCATGTGGAAGCCTTGGCCCGTCGGCATCGGGGCGTTCGGTGTCGTCATGCGTCGATCCCCCTACCCTTTTTTAAAGGTCCCCGCCCGTCGCGGCGGCCGCGTGTTTCAAACCGCGAGCCTCGATCCGCCAAGCTGGGACATTTTCCGTCCCGATCCACCCTAACCACGGGAGCGCGCGTTTGGCAATCGCGTCCACGGCAGCGGGCACTTGGCCTTATGGCAGAGGAACTTTTGAACGGACGCGACATCGGGTCGCGTCGGCATGCCGGGAGGGGGGCCGGCATGAAGGCCGTCGGCGGCCGATCAGGCGCCGGACGGCGGGCGCAGAGCGCGGCGGGCGGTGACCGTACGGGTGGTCGAATAAGCGCTGGAAACGGGACTGAAGAATCCAAGTCTCAACAAGGGGAACCACAGGAGCGCGCGCATGGCACGGCCTCTTTCGCTGTTGCAGATGGCTTCAACATAGCAAAAGAAGCGGGCAATTGCCATCCATGGCGGCAGAACTCTCCCCTGCGCGGATGGATGAGGGGCCGGGATGGTCTGCGGACCGACCGGACTATGGCATCCGGCCGGTCTCCAGATTTCGGTCAACCGTTCTGGATCGCCATCTGCTCGTCGCGTTTGCGTTGGCGTTCCTGGCGGGCCATGACGATGCTGGCGACGAAGATGCCGGTCGCCACCACCAGCACCATCAGGGTGGCCAGTGCATTGATCTGCGGGCTGATGCCGAACTTCACGCTGGAGAAGATCACCATCGGCAGCGTCGTCGATCCGGGGCCGGAGACGAAGCTCGCCACCACCACGTCGTCCAGCGACAGGGTGAAGGCCAGCAGCCAGCCGGCGACCAGCGCCGGGGCGATCAGCGGCAGGGTGACGACGAAGAAGACCTTGGCCGGGCGGGCGCCGAGATCCATCGCCGCCTCTTCCAAACTACCGTCCATCCCGGCCAGCCGCGACTGGATGACCACCGCGACATAGGACATGGTGAAGGTGGTGTGGGCGATGGTGATCGTGGTGACGCCGCGCCCGTCGGGCCAGCCCACCCATTGCTCCATCGCCACGAACAGCAGCAGCAGCGACAGGCCGGTGATGACCTCCGGCATGACCAGCGGCGCGGTTATCATGCCGCCGAACAGCGTCCGGCCGCGGAATCGCCCGAAACGGGTCAGCGCCAGCCCGGCGCAGGTGCCCAGCAGCACCGCCAGCGTCGCCGACACCGCGGCCACCTGGAAGGACAGCAGGGCGGCGTCGAGAAGCGTGTCGTTGTGGATCAGCTCGCCATACCATTTGGTCGAGAAGCCGGCCCACACCGTCACCAGCCGCGAGTCGTTGAAGCTGTAGACGATCAGCAGCGCGATGGGGACATAGAGGAAGGCATAGCCGAACAGCAGCGCCCAGGACAGGAACCCGAACCGTTTCATCGCCCGGCCTCCGCCTGTTTGCCCTGCACATGCTGGAAGATCATGATCGGCACCACCAGGACCAGAAGCAGGGCGATGGCGACGGCCGACGCCACCGGCCAGTCGCGGTTGGCGAAGAACTCGTTCCACAGCACGCGGCCGATCATCAGCGTGTCGGGACCGCCCAGCAGTTCCGGCGTCACGAACTCGCCCACCGCCGGGATGAAGACCAGCAACGAGCCGGCGATGATGCCCGGCAGCGACAGCGGCAACGTGATCGAGAGGAAGGACTTGAAGGGCCGGGAGCCGAGATCGGCCGCCGCCTCCAGCAGGCTGGGGTCCATCTTCTCCAGGGTGGAATAGAGCGGCAGCACCATGAAGGGCAGATAGCAGTAGGTCATGCCGATATAGACCGCCCAGTCGGAATAGAGGATCTCCACCGGACCGCTGGTGATGCCCGCCCATTCCAGCAGGTTGCTGATGACGCCGTTGCCCTTGAGGATGCCGATCCAGGCATAGATGCGGATCAGGAAGCTGGTCCAGAAGGGCAGGATCACCAGCATCATCAGCGGCCCGCGCCGCGCCGGGTCGGCCTTGGCGATGGCGTAGGCCATGGGATAGCCGATGAGCAGGCAGAACAGCGTGGTAACCGCCGCGATCTTCAGCGAGTTCAGGTAGGCGAGGATATAGAGATCATCCCCGCCCAGCCGGAAGTAATTGCTGATGTTCAGCAGGATCTGAAGCTTGGAGGTGCCGGCATCCTCGTCGGTCAGCCACTCCACCAGCGACGAATAGGGCGGCTGGGCGATGATCGATTCGGAGAAGCTGATGCCGAAGACGATCAGGAAGGGCACCAGGAAAAACAGCATCAGCCACAGATAGGGGACAGCGACGACCACGCCGCGGCCCCACAGCCCGATCCGGCTGAGGCCGGAAACGAGGATGGAGACGACCGCCCTCATTGGGTCAGCACCACGCCGGCGAAGGGGCGCCAGGTCAGGGTCACCTCGTCCTCCCAGGTGATCGGCATTTCGGTGCGGCGGGTGACGTTGGGGGCGGTGACCCGCACCGTCTTGCCGGTCGGCAACTGCACCAGATAGATCGACACGTCGCCGAGATAGGCGATCTCGCGCACGATGCCGGTGGTCTGGTTGCGGCCGTCACCGCCGGGGACCGTGTCCTTCGACAGGACGATCTTCTCCGGCCGGATGGCGACGGAGACGGGGGAGCCGGCCGGCGCCGGGGTGGCGTGGGCGATCAGCAGCTCGCAGCCCGCCTCCTCCGACGCGACGACGACCTGATCGCCGTCGGTCGATACCACCCGGCCGTCGAACATGTTGATGGAGCCGATGAACTCCGCGACGAAACGGGTGTGCGGGTATTCGTAGATCTCGGTCGGCGTGCCCACCTGCGCAATGACGCCGTGGTTCATCACGGCGATGCGCGAGGCCATGGTCATCGCCTCTTCCTGGTCGTGGGTGACGACGATGAAGGTGACGCCCAGCTTTTCCTGGATGTTGACCAGTTCGAACTGCGTGCGTTCGCGCAGCTTCTTGTCCAGCGCGCCCAGCGGCTCGTCCAGCAGCAGCAGCTTCGGCCGCTTGACCAGCGAACGGGCGAGCGCCACGCGCTGGCGCTGGCCGCCGGACAGCTGGTGCGGACGGCGCTTGCCGAAGGCCGACAGTTGGACCAGCCCCAGCATCTCCGCCACCCGGTCGCGGATCTCCGCCTTCGCCACCCCGTCCTGTTTCAGGCCGAAGGCGACGTTCTGCTCCACCGTCATGTGCGGGAACAGGGCGTAGGACTGGAACATCATGTTGACCGGCCGCTCATAGGGCGGGATGCCGGCCATGTCGACGCCGTCGATGAAAATCTTGCCTTCGGTCGGCTGCTCGAACCCCGCCAGCATGCGCAGCAGCGTGGTCTTGCCGGAGCCCGACCCGCCGAGCAGGGCGAAGAACTCGTTGCGGTAGATCGACAGGCTGACCTCGTCCACCGCGACGAAGTCGCCGAAGGTCTTCGTCACCTTTTCGATTCGGACATACGGCGTCTGGCCCGCGTCCTGCCACGGTTCCAGACGGGTGGGTTTGCGAATCGGCTGACCGGCCATCCGGGTTCCTCTTTCATGACGACGCCCCGGCCGCTCCCCATCGCTGGGGATCGGCCGGGGCGGGCCAGCGCCACAAGTCGGCGCCTTGCGGGGATCGGCTTACTTGCCGGTCTTGACCTTGGTCCACACGCGGGTGCGGGCGCGGTCGGTGGACTGCTTGATCTGCTTCAGCGAGAACAGCTTCAGCTTGCTGTCGGCCGGCAGGAAGATGCCGGGGTTCGACTTGATGTCGTCCGACACCATCGGCAGCGAGGCCGGCACGGCGTTGGCGTAGCTGACCTTGTTGGAGATGTTGGCCATGTTGGCCGGGTCGAGCACGAAGTTGATGAACTCGTACGCCCCCTGCTTGTTCGGCGCATCGGCCGGAACCGCCAGCGTGTCCCACCAGACCTGCACGCCTTCCTTCGGCGTGATGTACTCGACCTTGGCGCTCTTGGCCTCCTCGGCGCGGGCGGCGCCCTGGATGGCGTCGCCGTTGTAGGCCATCACGACGCAGGCGTCGCCGCCGGCGAGGATGTTGATGTTCTCACCCGTCACGAAGCGCTTGATGTAGGGGCGGACCGCCATCAGCGTCTTTTCGACCTTCTCCAGATCCTCCTTCTTCTCGGAGTTCGGATCGAGGCCGAGGTAGTTTAGCACCGACGGGATGACGTCGATGGCCGAATCCATCACGGTGATGCCGCAGGCCGAAACCTTCTTCGCCACTTCCGGCTTGAAGATCAGGTCCCAGCTGTCGAGCGGGACGTCGGGGGCGACGGCCTTGATCTTTTCCGGGATGATGGCGATGCCGACGGTGCCGCCGAGATAGGGCACGGCGTATTTGTTGCCGGGATCCGAGTTCTCCAGCAGCTTCAGGACCTTCGGGTCGACGTTCTTGTAGTTGGGGATCTTCGACTTGTCGAGCGGACCCACCACCTTCGCCTGGATCAGGCGGGACAGGGTCGGCTCCGCGGTCGGCACGATCACGTCATAGCCGGACTTGCCGACGAGCACCTTCTGCTCCAGCAGTTCCAGGCTGTCGTACAGGTCGACCTTCGTCTCAGCGCCCGTGGCCTTGGTGAAGTCGGCGAGGGTCGTTTCACCCAGATAATCGTTCCAGATGTAGATATTGACCGGCTTCTTGGCCTGGGCCATCGCCGGGCCGGCGATGGCAATCGCCGCGACCGCGCCGATGAGGCTGAGAGCGAGTTTTTTCATGATTTGCCCCGACCTGTTCGTGAGTGTTGCGGGCGCCGCCACATCCCAACGGCATACCCGGCTCGCGGGCGCTATTGCACCCACGGCCGGGCATGTTGTCAACGGTTTGGGTCGCGGTCGGGAGCCGGTTTCCGGGCGGCGGCCATCTGCCCGAAGCCGTGCCCGATCAACCGGCTATCCGGGGAGCGCCGCCACAGTTTGTTTCGCCGCCGATTGCTTGGCCGCCCTTGCCTCGTCCAGCAGGCGCTGGGTCTCAAGGATCAGGGCGCGTCGCCGCGCGCTGTCGATCTCGTGCTGCGCCGCCGCCGCGGCGACGTCGGCGCCGCAATGCGGGCAGTCGGTCTCGTGCGGCCAGATATACTGGTTGCAGCCGCGGCAGAGCGTCAGGCTGGGCGGCACCACGCCGCCTTCGGGGGAGCGTTCATAGGCGTGGAGATGCACCGCCGCCGGGTCACGCTCCGGCAGGCCGGGGGAGTCGGCGCCGGGGATCGGCTCGGTAATGAGCGCGAACTCGCCGATGGCAAAGGCCTCCTGCGGGGCGTCCTTGATCTTCACCACCCGCTCGCGCAGGCCGTGCTTGGCGAGGTCGAGCACCCGGTAATGGCAGTAGGGATTGTTGCCCCGCTTGCCCAGCAGCGATTCGGAGGTCCAGGTGCAGCCGGCGCGGCAGATGTCGGCGTAATAGCAGGTGCGGCAATAGCCCCACAGCTCGTCGACCGACCGCAGGCGGCCGAACTGCATCCGGTCGGCATGGCGCCAGATGTCCTCGACGCTCATCTTGCGGATGTTGCCGGCGGCATAGAGGGAGGTCGCCAGCGACGGGCAGCCCTTCAGGGTGCCGTCCGCTTCGATGCCGATGCCGATCTGCCCGGCGGCGCAGCCGGACCAGTGCATCCGGTCGTCGCCCAGGCCGCGCCAGATATGCTCGTAGGGGCCGTAATAGCCGACATTGTTGCCAACCACCATCAGCAGCCCGCGGTCCAAACCCTCGCGGTAGAGCCGGGCCAGCAGCGGCATGACGTCGAGAAGGCGGTGGGGCTGCAGCAGCAGGTCGGGATTGTCGACGGCGTTGCCCATCGCGACGGTGAACTGAATCTGCCAGTGGGTGGCGCCGGCCTCGATGATCCGGTTCATCAGCACCGGCAGATGGTCGGGGGTTTCGGGGCCGATCTGGGTGTTGACCGACACCGCCAGCCCGCGCCCCTTGGCGCGGCGCAGGGCACTCATGGCCTGATCGTAGGAGCCGGGAACGCCTCGCACCCGGTCGTGCAGGTCGGGCAGCCCGTCGATCGAGACACCAATGGCCTGGAGCCCGGCCTCCACCGCCTCGTCCAACCGGCGGTCGGTCAGGTTGCGGGCGCCAGTCTGCACGGCGGTCCTGATGCCGTGGCTGCGGCAGCGCCGGATGATTTCCACCCAATCCTTGCGCAGATAGGCCTCACCGCCGATCAGCGAAATCTCGCGGGTGCCGAGTGCGGCCAAACGGTCGACGAGGTCCAGTGCCTCCTCGGTGCTCAGTTCGTCCGGCCGCGGCCGGCCGGCGCGCGATCCGCAATGCTGGCATTTCAGATTGCAGGCGAGCGTGGTTTCCCAGACCACCAGGACCGGGACCAGCTTGCGGAAATCGTCGTCGTAGCAATAGCGGGCCGGCACGGACGCCGCCTGATCCGGGGGCAGATCCGGGGAGCGGGCCGAAAGGTCGGGGCTGGGAAGCGGCTGGTCCATGGTTCCGGAATCTTCCTCGCAATGGCATTGGCTCTGAATATCGGCGGCTCCGTTTATCGGCGGCGCGGCGCCGCCGGGGTGCGGGCGGCATGGACGCCGCACCCCGGCCGCAGCACCCCGGCCGAAGCCGATCAGCTTTTCGCCTCGGCCTTGGCGATCTCGACCTTCAGGAGCTGCAGCAGCCCCGGAACGTCGCCGTAGGTGGCGAGATGCTGCTCGGCCTCGGCCGCGACCTGCTTCATCGTCGCCAGATCGCCGCCGGCGATGGCTTCGGTCATGGTGGCCATGTACATCGGACGGGGATGGGGGAGGTGCGATTTGGACATCTGTCGGTTCCTCGGTTTTGAATGGCGGGAAAGTTGGAAATCGGTCGATTGAAAATCAGAGTCAGAGACCGGCTTCGGCCTTGGCGATCTCCACCTTCAGCAGGTTGAGGACGCCGGCGACATCACCGTGTTCGGCAAGATGCTGCTCGGCGGCCGCGGCCACCTCCTTCATCTTCGCCAGATCGCCGCTGACGATGGCGTCGGAAATCGCCACGCCATAAGGCTTGATGGAGCGCAGGGGTGCTTCGGACATGTGGAGACTGCTCCGCAGGAAAATGGAAAGGCGACTGCGCGCCCGATCAGCCCTTCGATTCGGCTTTCGCGATCTCGACCTTCAGCATCTGGAGCATCGAGGCGACGTCGCCATGCTGGGCGAGGTGCGTCTCGGCGGCCGCGGCGGCTTCCTTCATCTTGGACAGGTCGCCGCTGGCGATCGCCTCGGTCATGGCGCCGCCGTAGAGCATGCGAATGGGAGCGGTGGACATCCGATGATCTCCTTCAAGACATGATTGGCAAGACATGATTGGAGAAATGCGCTTTGCATGCGCAGCTTGATGCCGATGATTGAAACTGACGAAATTCCTTGATGAAGGGACGACAGCTGAAAATCGGCAAATCTATACGAGACCAGAGAACGATCTTTGAAAACACAAATGCTAATCGCTGTGAGTTTTCATACTATTGTGTGGAGACCGCATCTTATCTCCAGAAAGCTATATCCACGCTCAGGCAGAGGTCAATTGTTAATATGTTATTTTTAATTTTGTTTTTGAAAGAATGCTTTTGTAACTGATTATTGTGGTTCGCCTTAGAGGGCTTGCGCTCCATCCGGCGTAGGTGCGCGGGAAATCACCCACACCGGACGCATAGGAAAAGGGACGCTGCCCGATTGGACGGCGTCCCTGCTTCGGCGCATGACGGTGCCAGCGGGCCGGTGTCGACCTTGACGATTTCGATTTTCAAGAGTTCGGGCGGTTTCGCGGCGTCGACCATGGTCGACGGAAAGGCGGCAGGAAGGAGGCCGGTCGCGACCGCAAGGGGCAAAAATCCCGTGCGTTGATTGTCGCGACCGGCGAAGAGAACCCTCTTCCCAGGCATCGGCCTGCCGGCCGGCGCCCGGACCTCCTGTCGTCGTAATTGCGTACGCTTGTATTCCTACTCGTGAATATGCTGCCAGTTATATCCATTGAATGATTCCGGTCAATGCGGAAAACGTGACATTTCATTTTAAGATTGAAAGACTCAGTGATGAAAATAGTTTCCATACCCCGGTAATCACCAAGACACCGACAATCACGTGACCGCAGTATTTGTGCAGCGCAAAAAAGAAAGCGCCGCGACTCCTGCCGCGGCGCCTTCATCGCCCCCGACCGCTGGCGGCCCGGGATCCTGGGTGCCGGTTTCGTGGGGTCTTCAGCTCTGTGCGGTCAGCACGACGCCCAGCACCACCAGCAGGGTGCCGATGACGCGGGTCAGGCTCATGGTCTCGCCCAGCAGCAGGACGCCGAGCGCCAGCGTGACCAGGAAACCCAGCCCGACGAAGGGATAGGCCATGGTGACCTCGACCTTCGCCAGCACCGCCAGCCACACCACCATGCCAAGCCCATAGCAGGCGAGTCCGGTCAGGATGTGCGGCGTGGCGACGACCGACAGGGCGATCTGCCCGGCCTCCCCCCGCGCCAGCGCGGTCGACACCGCCGGGCTGGACATGCCAATCTTCAGTGAGATCTGGGCGATGGCGGACAGAGTGACGCTCAGCAGGATCAATCCGACGACAGCGATGGGCATGGGGACTCCCGGCTAAAAGCAGAATGGTGGAGGACGGCGGCTCAGGTCCGGCCGAAGAGGAGGGCGGCGCCGCAGACCGCGCCGATGGCGAGGCTCCACTTGTCGCGGGCGGCGAACACCACCGGATCGTCATGCATCAGCCCGCGGTGCGTCTGCAGCCATACCCGCCCGATCCAGAAGAGCAGAAGCGGGCAGATGATCCACAGCGCCTGCGGCTGGTCGTAGACGCGCCCGACCTCCGGGCTGTTGATGTAGAGCGCCATCACCAGCACCGAGAGGAAGCCGGCCGACACGCCGATGGATTGCAGGACTGGCATGTCGGCGGTCACATAGCCGCGCCCCTCCGCCTGCTCCAGCCCGAGCTTCAGCATGCTGTCCATTTCCGAATAACGCTTCACCATCGCGAGGCTGAGGAACAGGAACATGGAGAAGGCCAGCAGCCAGAAGGACGGGACGATGGCCGTGGCCGTGGCGCCGCCCAGCACGCGCAGCGAATAGAGCCCCGCCAGCAGCATCACGTCCCAGATCACCCGGTTCTTGGCGAACAGGTTGTAGAACAGCGACGAGGCGGCGTAGGTCGCCAGCGCCGCCAGGAACAGCGGCGGCAGCGCCATCAGCGACAGGGCGAGGCTCGCCAGCAGCAGGCCGGGGATCAGCGTCAGGCCGAGGTCGAGCGGCAGGTCGCCGGCGGCGAAGGGACGGCGGCGCTTGCGAGGGTGGCGCCGGTCGGCCGGCAGGTCGAGCAGGTCGTTCAGCACATAGATGCTCGACGCGCACAGCCCGAAGGCGAGGAAGGCCGCCGCCGCCTGCAGCGTCGGGCCGACCTCGCCCAGCTTCTGGCCGGCGAGCAGCGGCACGAAGACCAGCAGGTTCTTCAGCCACTGGTGCAGGCGCAGCGCCTTCAGGATCAGCAACAGGCGCGGCCGGCGCGGCGTCGTGATGGTTTCCAGCGGGCAGAGGGTGGCGGCATGGCGCAGCACGGCGGCCGGCGCATCCACCGCGATGCCGCGGCGGGCGCCGCGCCAGATCGCATAATCGGCCTCGTCGTTGCCCATGTAATCGAAGACGCCGGACGGCACCTGCGCGCGGATCGCCTCGTACTTGCGCTCGCTCTTCAGGTTCACGCCGTCATTGCTGGCCAGCACCTGATCGAACAGGCCGAGATGGCGGGCGATGGCGTCGGCATAGCGGTGGTGGGCGGCGGTGGCGAGCACCAGCCGGCGCCCGCGCTTGCGCTCGGCCTCCAGTCGCTCCAGGACGGCGGGGTTGTAGACAAGGCCGGTCGGGTCGATGTCGACGCGCCTGGCGAGTTCCGCCTTCAGCCGCGCCTTGCCGCCGGCCAGCCAGACCGGCACCAGCAGCGCCGCCCAGGGCCGGGCCTTGATCAGGCCGAACAGCGATTCGTAGAGGAGGTCGGTCTTCAGCAGCGTGCCGTCGAGATCGACGAACAGCGGCGGCTCCTCCGCGGTGGGCGGCGGGACCGGCGTTTCGGCCGCGGCGGCGCGGGGGAGCGCGACGGTGGTGGCGGTCAGGCCGGCAGCGCCGGCCGAACGGGCGCCGTCCCTGCGGTCGCCGGCCTCCGTCCCGCCCCCGCCCCAGACCAGGGTGGCGCGGTCGTGCCGGCCGGCCAGAACGACCGTCAGGGCCAGCAACATCAGGGTGGCGAAGAACAGGTAGGATTGCAGGACGTTCAGCGGCGTGTCGGCCAGCCCGTTGACCGGCCAGAACAGCAGGTTGCCGGCCAGGAAATAGGCCACGGCCAGCAGCGCCGCCGCTCCGGCCGGACGCCGCAGGCCGGGCTCCAGAAGGATCAGGAAGGCCAGCGCGAAGGCCGGCAGCAGGATGCCGTAATGATGTACCCAGGCGACCGGCGAGCCGACGGTGAAGCAGATGCCGGCGACGACGAAGGGCAGGATCCGCTCGGCCCCCCGGTCGCGCCGGCGCCACAGCAGGCCGAGGGCGACGAAGGCGAGGCCGGAAACCTGCGTGGCAATGTGGACCGCCGGGTGGTAGGGGGCGAAGGCCTCCGCCGACCAGTCGAGGTTGTTGCCGTTGTGCAGCAGGCGGTTGACCAGCCCGTTGACGGTCTGGTTGACGTGATAGCTCTCGCCATGGCGGCCGATGAACAGCAACACGTCGAGGTAGTCGACCATCGGCGCGAAGCCGTAGAACAGGGTCGCCAGCGCCACGCCCGGCACCACCACCGCCGCCCAGCCCGCCGCCATCCGCCAGTCGCCGCGCAAGGCCGCCCAGACGAGGAACAGCGACATCTGCGGCTTCATCAGCGTCGATGCGCCGAGCAGGGCGCCGCACAGGGCGCGCCGGTCCCGCAACAGGGCGATGCAGGCGAAGACGAAGGCGGCGTTCAGCCAGACCTGCACCTGCCCCAGCGAGAAGGCCTTCAGCACCGGGTAGAAGCACAGGGTCGCGACGAAGCCGAAGCCGCCGAGCAGCACCTGGGTCATGCGGTCGTCGCGCGCGCCCGGCACGCGCAAGTGGGTGGCCATCTCCAGCACCAGGATCGCCATGCCGGCCGCGGTCGCCAGCACGAACAGCAGGTTGACCCGCTCGAAGGCCACGAGGTTCAGCACCCCCAGCGCCTTCATCGCCTCCAGCGGCAGCAGCGAGGTCACCGGATATTGGAACTTGATGCGCTGCTGGAAGAACACCCCCTCATAGACATTCTCGCCGGGCCGTTCGTGCAGCCAGTTGAGCGCCGCGATCATCGGGTCCCAGCTGTCGACGGGGATCAGGTCCTGGTTTTCCAGCACGAACAGGTTCTGGATGTCGGTCAGGTTGCTGGCATGGCCGCCGCGGTGCAGCGCCAACCCAAGCAGTCCCGTCGTCAGCACGATGAACAGCGACGCCAGGATGATGCTGCGCTGGACCCAGCCAACGCCGTGGAGGCCGGTCCGAAGGGACGGGATCGCTGGTTGCATGCTCATGCTTGGCCATCCATCGGTTGCCCATCGATTGTGTGGAGACGGTGCCCCTGTGACGCTCGCCTGGATTATCCGTTGGGGCAATCAAAGGCGCAGGGCGCCGGCGGGGGTCGCCGTCTCCGCGAAAAACGGTCAGGTGTGTCGACTATTTTCAAAGGAGATAACAAAGTGCAGTGACGCTTAAACGTCATGGGTCGAAACACCATGCGGCGCCCGCATCTCCTTCCGCCTCCTCTGACTGGATCGAAAATACACTGCGACTTTGCTGTGAAAGTCTTCGATTTCGTGTTCCGGCGGGCATAAGCGGATTAACGCCAGCTTTGAAATTTAAGGCTGTGCCGACACGGCCGGTCAGCGCGGTCGTGGCATGGGACGACGGCCGGCGATCGATCGGGGTGGGACTGCGGGCCGGTCGGAGTAGGACGGGCGGCGATTAACGCCACACGGCCGGATTTCGTGGCCGAACTTGCGGAATTCCGTGACGAACCGGTGCACGAACGGGGTGCCGTCCGGCACGATCCGCTGAGCGCCGGGCGGGCGCCGGACTGGCGGACCCCGCGCAGGAATAGGGAACCAGATGCGTAAAAGGGCGGCCGACGGATGTCTCCGCGGGCCGCCCCTTTGTTCGTCAACCTACGATGTCAGACGTTCAGCAGCAGGTTTTCACGTTCCCAGGAGCTGATGACGCGGTTGTAGGCCTCATACTCCGCCTCCTTCACGCAGGCGACGGCCTCGATGAAGCGTTCGCCGAGGATTTCCTTCAGCGGTTTGCAGGCGTTGAACTTGGTCAGCGCCTCCG
>NZ_CAMLJP010000042.1 GCF_946480385.1 uncultured Azospirillum sp. | reverse complement strand
TTTCGATCACCATTTCCGCGACCTGGACGTGGCGGGTCGCCGGCTCGTCGAAGGTGGAGCTGATGACCTCGCCGCGGACCGAGCGGGCCATGTCCGTCACTTCTTCCGGACGCTCGTCGATCAAGAGGACGATCAGATAGGCTTCGGGGTGGTTGGTGGCGAC
Source organism: uncultured Azospirillum sp. (assembly GCF_946480385.1). The sequence continues at coordinate 46,525 of NZ_CAMLJP010000042.1, read as the reverse complement.
CGAGTGGGCGATGTTCTGCAGCATCACCGTCTTGCCGGTGCGCGGCGGCGCCACGATCAGCCCGCGCTGCCCCTTGCCGAGCGGCGCCACCAGGTCGACGATGCGGCCGGTGAGGTTCTTCTTGGTCGGATCCTCGACCTCCATCCGGATGCGTTCTTCCGGATAGAGCGGCGTCAAATTGTCGAAGTTGATGCGGTGACGGACCTTGTCCGGCGTGTCGAAATTGATCGTGTTGACCTTCAGCAGGGCGAAATAGCGCTCACCGTCCTTGGGCGAGCGGATCTGCCCCTCCACCGTGTCGCCGGTGCGCAGGCCGAAGCGGCGCACCTGGCTGGGACTGACATAGATGTCGTCGGGACCCGGCAGATAATTGGCTTCCGGCGAGCGCAGGAAGCCGAACCCGTCCTGCAGCACCTCCAGCACGCCATCGCCGAAGATCGGAATGTCGTTTTCGGCCAGTTGCTTCAGGATCGCGAACATCATGTCCTGCTTGCGCAGCGTGCTCGCGTTCTCGATCTGAAGCTCCTCCGCGAACGCCAGCAGTTCGGCGGGGCTTTTGCACTTCAGCTCTTGGAGATGCATCGGATTGCCTGTGAAATCGTCATGCGGGGGAGTGGCCTTGGGGATGGGAGGTGCCAGAAGGTCCGGCCGACGGCGGTTGGCGGCGGGGGACGCCGCAACGCGGTCGCGTCGGGTGGGCAGCGGGTGGCGCTTTGGCGGGTGCGCGCCAGGGCGTCCGGATCATGGTCGCACGGGAGCGGATCGCCAGCCACCAGGCCCGGCTCAAGAACAGAGCGTCGGATCGGCAGATGTGGGCGTGGGAGGCCGCGGGGCGAAAACCCCGTGGTCCTGACATGGTTATCGGATCGGCGGGCGCAAGTCAAACGAAAGCGAAACCCGCAAAGGTCGCGGATTCCGCTTTTTCCGGGAGGTGGAAGACGGCGCCTTCACCTGCCGCCAGTCAGAAGGGCTTCACTACGACGAAGATGACGATGCCGATCATCAGCAGCGTCGGCACCTCGTTGGCGATGCGGTAGAAGCGCTGCGGCCGGGTGTTGCGGTCCTCGGCGAAGTCCCGGCGCCAGCGGGCCATCATCATGTGGCTGACGGTCAGCAGCAGCACGAACAGCAGCTTGGCATGCAACCAGCCCTGCTTCATCCATTCCGGCGTCAGCACGATCATCGTGATGCCGAACACGTACGCCGCGATCATCGCCGGGTTCATGATGGCGCGCAGCAGGCGGCGTTCCATCACCTTGAAGGTCTCCGAGGTCTCGGATCCGGCCGGCGCCTCGCAGTGGTAGACGAACAGGCGCGGCAAATAGAGCAGCCCCGCCATCCAGGCGATGATGCTGATGACGTGCAGCGCCTTGATCCATTCGTACAGCACCGGGCGTATCCCCTCTTACTTTGCGGTTCGGCCGTTGCCGTTCAGCGTTGCGGCTCAGGTCCGCGCCTGCGGACAGCCGGAGAAGTTGGACGGGCAGATCCGGTCGCCCTTCTGGGAGCAGATCGCCGCCTTGCCTGCGACGGTCTGCCGCACCAGCTTGGCCAGCCCGTCGATGAAGCCGGGATGCACCCCCACCGTCGGCACGCGGGTGAAGTGCGGCACCCCCGCTTGCCCGGCCAGATGGCGGTATTCGACCTCGATCTCCACCAGCGTCTCGGAATGCTCCGACACGAAGGCCATCGGCACCACCAGGATCGGCACGCCATCCTGGCCGGCGCGGCGAATCTCGGCGTCGGTGCTGGGGCCGATCCACTCCATCGGGCCGACGCGGCTCTGATAGCAGTTGATCCAGTCGAGATCGTCGATGCCCAGCGCCGCGGCGATGGATTCCGCCGTCCGCTCGCACTGCCACTGATAGGGGTCGCCGGAGGCCACCACCTTCTTCGGCAGCCCGTGGGCGGAGAACAGGACGCGCGGCTTGCCATGGGCCTTGGCCGTCTCGTACAGCGGGCGGATCAGGTCCGCCGTGCCGTCGATGAAGCCGGCCTGGGTCGGATAGCAGCACAGCAGTTTGGTCGGCGCCGTCAGTCCGACGGTGTTCGCCGCCTCTGCCCAGGCCTTGGCGCTCGACGCCGTGGTGGTGGTGGAGAATTGCGGGTAGAGCGGCAGCAGCACGACCAGATCCGGGTCGTAGGCCTTCACCCGGGCGGCCGTCTCGGCGCTCATCGGGTGCCAGTAGCGCATGGCGATAAAGACCTTGGTCTCCGCGCCGGCCGTCGCCGGATCCGCCCCCAGAGCGCTCTCCAGTGCCGCCGCCTGACTTAGCGTGTTCTCCAGCAGCGGCGACTTGCCGCCGATCTGGGCGTAGATCTCGGTGGCCGGCTTGGCCCGGCGTCCGCTGATAAGGCTGGCGATCAGGAAGCGGAACGGGTTCGGCAGCCGGATGATGGCCGGATCCGCGAACAGGTTGAACAGGAAGGGCCTCACCGCCTCCGGCGCGTCCGGACCGCCGAGGTTGAACAGCACGACGGCGACACGCCGCGGCTGGCCATTGGGAGTCGGGTTGCCGGGCGTTGCAGTGGTCGAGGCGGAGGTCTGGGAGAAGTGCTGGCTCATGGTGCCCGCTAAACTGGAGCGTCGCCGTCGCTCTGTCCAGACCCCCTCCGTCGCTTTTTCAGCCCCTTAGCGCCGGTCCGCCGGAAAAGCGCTCAGCCGCGCCCCGGCCACTCCCGCAGGATGCGGGTCAGGTCGGCCACATGCTGCGGCGGGGTCGACTGGATGACGCCATGGCCCAGGTTGAACACGAAGGGGCCGCCGGCCAAGGCCTCCAGGATGTCGTGCGTCGCCGTCTCCAGCGCCTTGCCGCCGGCCGCCAGCATGATCGGGTCGAGGTTGCCCTGCACCGGCAGCCGCGTCTGGAGGTTCTGCGCCGCCCACACCGGCGGGACGGCGGTATCGAGCCCGACGGCATCCACCCCGGACCCGGCGACATATTCCTCATAAGCATGACCGGCGCCGCGCGGGAAGCCGATCACCGGCGTGTTCGGGTGCTTCGCCTTCACCAGTGCGACGATCCGCCGCGTCGGCTCGATCACCCAGCGGCGGAACTCGGCCACCGGCAGCACGCCGGCCCAGCTGTCGAACAGCTGCACCACCTCGGCTCCCGCCTCGATCTGGCGGCAGAGATAGTCGGCGGTCACCTCGACGATCAGGTCGATCAGCTGGCCGAATCCCGCCGGGTCGCCATAGGCCCAGCGCTTGACGTGCGCATACTCCTTGGAGCCCGCCCCTTCGACCATGTAGCAGGCGATGGTCCAGGGAGCCCCCGCAAAGCCGATCAGCGTCGTCCCATCCGGAATCGCGGTGGAGAGCCGGCGCACCGTCTCGTAGACCGGCGCCAGCGTCTCGTGGAAGCGGTCGCGCGACAGGCGCTTCAGGTCCTCCACATTACGGACCGGATCCAGCTTCGGCCCCTCCCCTTCCAGATAGGCCAGCGGCTGCCCCAGGGCATGCGGCACCACCAGGATGTCGGAGAACAGAATCGCCGCGTCCATGCCGTAGCGGCGCAGCGGCTGCAGGGTCACCTCGACCGCGAAGTCGGGATTGTAGCAGAGGTCGAGGAAGCTGCCTGCCTTAGCCCGCAGCTCGCGATATTCCGGCAGATAGCGTCCGGCCTGACGCATCAGCCAGAAGGGCGGACGCGTCCGCACCTCTCCCGCCAGGGCGGCGAGCATCGGCTTCAGGGCAGGCATTGATGCCTGATTCTGGACGTCGTAGCTGGTGGCGGACAAGACGGTGCGTTCCTTGGCTTTGCGAATCTGGGATGTGCGAATCTGAATCCCTGCGATTCCAGCGCCGATTCCGCGCCGGATTCCGGGACGGGTTTATCCCCTCTTCTTCACTATATTTTTTAAAGGGAGAAAGGAAGAGGATGAGGTGGATGCCTGTGGATAACGGTGATCCCCATGAGGCGAGAATCTATCCACAGATCCGGGGGCTTGTGCGGTCATGTGCGCGGATCTGTGGACGATTCGGAGCACTACCGCCGGAAACGGCGGAAATGCTATAGCTGTACGAACGGGAGTCCCGTGGATAACAGGGCGGACGGGGCCGGATCTTCCCAGCTTCCGAAGCGGTCGGCGGAGTTGTTCCGCGCTTGGCCGTATCGGGGAGGAGGAGTCCCCCGGTCGGGACGAAACGAAGGCGGATCCGGTTGTCCACAGATCTGGGCCGGGTTCTCCACAGAATGTTGGGGACGGATGAAAGAGTTCCACCTACATCTCGTGTCCGATGCGACGGGCGAGACCATCAACAGCGTGGCGCGCGCCTGCGTCATCCAGTTCGACGACGTGCGTCCCATCGAGCATTTCTGGAATCTGGTGCGGACCGACCGCCAGCTCGACCTCGTGCTGGAGGGGATCCGGGACAACCACGGGCTGGTGATGTTCACGCTCGTCGACGAGACGCTGCGCCGCCGGCTCCAGGATTTCTGCCGCGAGATGCAGGTGCCCTGCATCCCCGTGCTCGATCCGCTGATCAACGCGCTCGCCGCCTTCCTGGGCGTGGAATCGCAGCGCCAGCCCGGCCGCCAGCATGTGCTGGACGCCGAGTATTTCAGCCGCATCGACGCGGTCGACTTCGCCCTGTCCCATGACGATGGCCAATCGAACTGGGACCTGCACGAGGCCGACGTGGTGCTGATCGGCGTCTCGCGCAGCTCCAAGACGCCGACCTGTATCTATCTGGCCAACCGCGGCATCAAGGCGGCCAATATCCCGCTGGTGCCGGGCAGCCCGCTGCCGGCCGAGCTGGACCTGCTGACCCGGCCGCTGATCGTCGGGCTGACCAAGGACCCCGACCGTCTGGTGCAGATCCGCCGCAACCGGCTGAAGCTGCTGAACCAGGGCGAAGGCTCCAGCTACGCCGATCCGGAGTTGGTCCGTGCCGAGGTGCAGGAGGCGCGCCGCCTGTTCAGCCGCCGCGGCTGGCCGGTGATCGACGTGTCCCGCCGCTCCATCGAAGAGACCGCGGCCGAGATCATGATGCTGCTCGCCCGCCGCCAGAGCGGCAACTTCAGCCCGGAGGGAAAGAAGACGTGAGCATGGCACCCAAGCTCGTCCTGGCGTCCGGCTCGCGCACGCGGGCGGTGATGCTGGAGCAGGCCGGCGTCAGTGCCGTCCTTGACAAGCCGCTGGTCGACGAGGACGAGGTGAAGGCCGCCGGCCGCGCCGAGGGCGTTTCCGCCGACATCGTCGCCGAGGCCCTGGCCGAGCTGAAGGCCCAGCGCATCACCCGCCGCCACCCCGGCGCGCTGGTGGTCGGCGCCGACCAGATGCTGGAATGCGAGGGACGCTGGTTCGACAAGCCGGCCGACCGTGCCGCGGCGCGCGCCCAGCTGCTCGACCTGCGCGGCAAGACCCACCGGCTGGTCAGCTGCGCCGTGGTGGTGCGCGACGGCGAGCGGATGTGGCACCAGATCGACAGCGCCCGCCTGACCATGCGCAACTTCAGCGAAGCCTTCCTCGACGACTATCTCGATCGCGTCGGCGACGACGTGCTGCACTCCGTCGGCGCCTATCAGCTGGAAGGGCTGGGGGCGCAGCTGTTCCATCGGGTCGAGGGCGACTTCTTCACCATCCTCGGGCTGCCGCTTTTGCCGTTGCTCGGCTTTCTGCGCGTGCATGGAGTGGGCAGGGAATGACGGCGGGTCACTTTATCAGCGGCAAGGCCAGGATCGCCGGGGTGATGGGCTGGCCGATCAGCCATTCGCGGTCGCCCCGGCTTCATGGATTCTGGCTGCGGCAGTATGGGATCGACGGCGCCTATGTGCCGCTGGCGGTGGCGCCCGAGCGCGCCGAACAGGCAATCCGTGCCCTGCCCGCTTTGGGTTTTCGTGGCTGCAACGTCACCGTCCCGCACAAGGAGATCGCCTTCCGCACCGTCGACCGGCTGGACGAGACCGCCCGGCGCATGGGTGCGGTCAACACCATCGTGGTGGCCGAGGATGGCGCGCTGGAAGGCGGCAACACCGACGGCTTCGGCTTCATCGAGAATCTGCGCGCCGAACAGCCAGGCTGGACGGCGGAGCGTGGGCCGGCGGTGGTGATCGGCGCCGGTGGTGCCGCGCGCGCCGTGGTGGTCGCGCTGCTCGACGCCGGTGCACCGGAGGTCCGTCTGGTCAACCGCACCCGCGCCCGCGCCGAGGAACTGGCGGCGGATCTGGCCGCTGCTGGATTGCACAGCGGCGTGACGGTGGTCGATTGGGTTTCACGTGAAACCGCGCTCGACGGAGCCGCGCTGCTGGTCAACACCACCACCCAGGGCATGGCGGGGCAGCCGGCGCTGGACCTGTCCTTGCGCGCCCTGCCCGTCTCGGCCGTCGTCAACGACATCGTCTATGTGCCGCTGGAAACCCCGCTGTTGGCCGAGGCCAGGATGCGCGGCAACCCGGTGGCCGGCGGCATCGGCATGCTGCTGCATCAGGCCCGCCCCGGCTTCAAGGCTTGGTTCGGCGTCGAGCCGCAGGTGACCCCGGACCTGACCCGCTTCGTCCTGGAAGGCTGAGGCTCGGGTCATGATCGTGCTGGGCCTGACCGGCTCCATCGGCATGGGCAAAAGCACCGCCGCCCGGATGCTGCAGGCGATGGGCGCCCCGGTCTGCGATTCCGACGCGGTTGTGCACGGGTTGCTCGGCCGCGGCGGCCGGGCGGTGCCGGCCATCGACGCCGCCTTCCCCGGCGTGGTGGTCGACGGCGCGGTCAGCCGGCCGGCGCTGGGGGCGGCGGTGTTCCGCGATCCGGATGCGCTGAAGCGGCTGGAAGCGATCCTGCATCCGATGGTCCAGGCGGCGCAGCGCGACTTCCTCGCCCGTGCCGCGCGGCGGGGGGCGAAGATCGCCGTCCTGGACATCCCCTTGCTGTTCGAGACCCATGGCGAGCGGCGGGTCGACGCCACCATCGTGGTCTCCGCCCCCTTTGCCGTCCAGCGCGCCCGCGTGCTGGCCCGGCCGGGCATGACGGCGGAGAAGTTCGCCGGCATCCTCGCTCGCCAGATGCCGGATGCGGAGAAGCGCCGCCGCGCCGATTATGTCGTGCCGACCGGGGCCGGTCGGCTGGTGACGCGGCGGGCACTTCAAGGCATTGTGCGTGACGTGATACGGCGGCCGAGCAGGCACTGGCCGCCGCGCGGCTATCAACCAGGGCAGATCCATCATGCGTGAAATCGTTCTCGACACCGAAACCACGGGCTTCAAGCCGGAGGAGGGTCACCGGCTGGTCGAGATCGGCTGCATCGAGCTGGTCAACCATCTCGCCACCGGCGAACGTTTCCACGTCTATCTCAATCCCGAACGCGACATGCCGCCGGAGGCCTTCGCGGTCCATGGGCTGAGTTCGGAATTCCTGGCCGACAAGCCGCTGTTCAACGACGTCGCCGCGGATTTCGTCGCCTTCATCGGTGACTCCCCGCTGGTGATCCACAACGCCGCCTTCGACATGCACTTCCTGAATTGGGAGCTGAAGATCGCCGGCTATCCGGTGATGCCGAAGGATCGCGCCATCGACACGCTGCTGATGGCCCGGCAGAAGTTCCCCGGCTCGCCCGCCACCCTGGACGCGCTGTGCAAGCGCTTCGGCGTCGACAACTCCAACCGCACCCTGCACGGCGCGCTGCTCGACGCCCAGCTGCTGGCCGAGGTTTATCTGGAGCTGTTGGGCGGCCGGCAGACCGGCCTCTCCTTCGCCGGTGGTCCCGCATCGAAGAGCGGCCCCACCGGCCCGGTCCGCATCGACCGCCCCTTCCGCGAAGCCCGCGTCTTCGCCGTCAGCGACGAAGAGGCCGCGGCGCATGCGGAGATGCTGAAGAAGATCAAGAACCCGCTCTGGGCGGTGGAGTAAAGGGGGCGGGGTACCCCACCCCCCGATGCAACTTCTTATGGCACCAGCACCGTCGACCCCGTCGTCGCCCGCGCCTCGAGCGCCCGATGTGCCTCCGCCGTCTCCTTCAGCGCGAAGCGCTGGTTGACCGTGAAGGTCACCCCGCCATTCTTCACCGCGTCGAACAGATCGGCGGCAGACGCCATCAAATCCTCCCGCTTGGCGGTGTAGGTCGCCAGCGTCGGCCGCGTCACATAGAGCGACCCCTTCGCCGCCAGCAGCCCCAGATCCAGCGGCGCCGGCGCGCCTGAGGCGGCGCCGAACAGCACCATCAGACCGCGCGGCCGCAGGCAATCCAGCCCTTTCAGGAAGGTCGTCTTGCCGACGCCGTCATAGACCACCGGCACGCCCTGCCCGTCCGTCAGGTCCTTCACCCGGGCGACGAAATCCTCGCGGGTGTAGTCGATGGTGTGGTGGCAGCCATGGGCCTTCGCCAGTTCGGCCTTCTCCTCCGACCCGACGGTGCCGATCACGGTGGCGCCGAGATGACGCGCCCAGGAACACAGCAGCAGCCCCACCCCGCCGGCAGCAGCCTGGACCAGGATGGTGTCGCCGGGCTGGACCACATAGGTGCTGCGCAGCAGATACTGCGCGGTCAGCCCCTGTAGCAGCGTGGCGGCGGTCGCCTGCTCGTCGAGCCAGCTCGGCAGCGGCACCAGCCGGTCGGCGGCAATCAGCCGGCTCTCTGCATAGGCACCGATCGACATGGCGTAGCCGACGCGGTCGCCGACCTTCAGCGTGGTGACGTCCGGACCCAGCGCTTCGACCTCGCCGGTGCCCGCCATACCGATCACCGCCGGCAGATCCGGCAGCTTATAGGCGCCGGAGCGGTGATAGGTGTCGATGTAGTTCAGCCCGACGGCGGTCTGGCGGATGCGCACCTGACCGGGACCGGGCTCTCCCACCTCGATCTCGTCCCAGCGCAGAACCTCCGGCCCGCCGTGTTCGTGGATGCGGATTGCATGAACCATGGTGGTTTGGTTTCCCTTCTTTTTGAGTTCTCAGGCGTCTCAGAGCAGCGCGAACTGCTCTGCCGCCGCGCCGTTGCCCTGCCCCACGCCGGCATGTCGGCGTTCCAGCGCCAGCAGCCACGCCTTGGTGTCCAGCCCGCCATGGCCGGAATAGCCGCCGGGCGCCCCGCCGCTGGCCAACACCCGATGGCAGGGAATGATGATGGGGATCGGATTTGCGCCGCAGGCCCCGCCGACCGCGCGCGGCGCGCTGCCCAGCATCTTCGCCATCCCGCCATAAGTCGCGGTGCCGCCATAGGGGATCGCCAGCATCGCATCCCAGACGCTGCGCCGGAAGGCGGTGCCTCCCGGCTTCAGCGGCAGGTCGAAGCGCTGGAGCCGTCCCGTGAAATAAGCCTCCAGCTGGCGCGCGGTCTCGGTCAGAACCGCGTCCGGTTCGTCATGGTCGAAGCGGCCCCAGCCGACCGAGGTCAGGGCGGATCCGTCCCCGCTCAGCATCAGGGGCCCCAGCGGACTGTCGATGGAAAGACGCGCCATGGTTTCCTCCCGTGGAAGTCAGCTTTTCGTTGCCAGAAGTGCCGCCAGATCCGCCGTCGCCGTCACCGGGGCTGAACAGGTCATGCCGCGGCAGACATAGGCGGTCGCCGCCGCGTCACGCATCCCCTTCCCTTGCGCCGGATGATTGGCGGGCAGATCCGCCTCCGGTGGGAGCACGGTCAGGATGCGGTTGGGCAGCGAGCGGTCCAGCACGGTGCGGCGCAACGCTTCCGTCTCCGCCGCTTTCGGCGGTCCGACGATGACGATCTGCAGCGGCGCCGTCATCAGCTCCACCGCGTTCAGGAAGGTCGGCAGCGGGAAGAAGTTGCGGGTCAGCTCGCCAGAGAAGGCGGCGGCGAGCGCCTCTGCCCGTTCGCGATAGGCATCCTCGCCGGTGCGCTGGAACAGCGTGGTCAGCACCGCCAGCATGGTGCCGTTGCCGCTGGGCGTGGCGTTGTCGTAGACGCTCTTGGTGCGGACGATCAGCCCCTCGGCATCGTCGGCGGTGAAGAAATAGCCGCCGCTGGCGCCGTCCCAGAAATGGGCGTCGAGCGTCGCCACCCAAATCTTCGCCTGATCGAGCGCCGCCGGATCCCCGGTCGCCTCGTGCAGGGCCAGGGCGGCGCGCGCCATGTGGGCATAATCGTCGAGCATCCCCGCATGCTTGCCCTGCCCGTGCCGCCAGCTGTGGCAGAGCCGCCCGGCGGTATCCATCCGGTCGCGGACGAAGGCGAAGGCGCGGCCGGCGGCGTCCAGCCACTCCGGCTCGTCCAGAGCCAGGGCGGCATGGGTCAGCGCCGCGATCATCAGTCCGTTCCAGTCGGCCAGCACCTTGTCGTCCCAGCCCGGCCGCACCCGCTTGGCCCGTGCCCGCAGCAGAATTTCCCGGCCCTTGGCGAGCGTCGTCTCGGTGGCATCGTCGGCCAGTGCCAAGCCGCCCAGCCGGTTCAGGATGGTGACGCCCTCCCAATTGCCCTGGGGCAGCACCTCGTAAACGCGTTTAAACGTCGCCAGCCCGTTGTCGCCGAGGGCGGGACCGAGCAGCCGGTCGACCTCATGCTCCTGCCATATATAGAAGAGTCCCTCTTCACCCTCGCTGTCGGCGTCCAGCGTCGCGGCGAAGCCGCCGCCGTCGGCGATCATCTCGCGCAGCAGCCAGCCGACCGTCTCGCGGATGCGGGTTTCCAGCAGAGGATCGCGCGTCTCCTGCCAGACCAGCGTCATCAGGTCGAGCAGCTCCGCATTGTCGTAGAGCATCTTCTCGAAATGCGGCACCAGCCAGCGTTCATCGACCGAATAGCGGGCGAAGCCGCCGCCGAGATGGTCATAGATGCCGCCCTGCGCCATGTTGGCCAGCGTGTGGGTCACCGCCTCGCGGAACGGCTCGCGTCCCGTGCGCTGCCACGCCCGCCACAGCAGTTCGAACAGCGGCACCTGCGGGAATTTCGGCGCGTTGCCGATGCCGCCGTGGATCGGGTCGACCTCCCGCAACAGCCGTTGCGCCACCTGATCCAGCACCCCGGCATCGACGGCGCCGGCCGACCGGTTCTCTCCCATCCCGGCAAGCGCCGATTTCAGCGCGTCGACATTTTTGCCGACCTTGTCCGGCTCCTGGGTATAGGTGCCGGCGATGCCGCGTAGCACGTCGGGGAAGCCCGCCCGGCCATAGCGCGGCGCCGGCGGGAAATAGGTGCCGCCCCAGAAGGGCTCTGCATCCGGCGTCAGGAACATGGTCAGCGGCCAACCGCCCTGCTGTCCCAGCAGCGCCAGTGCCGACTGATAGATGGTGTCGAGATCCGGCCGCTCCTCCCGGTCCACCTTGATGTTGATGAACAGCTCGTTCATCAGCCCGGCGATCTCGGGATTCTCGAAGCTCTCATGCGCCATCACGTGGCACCAGTGGCAGGCGGCATAGCCGACCGACAGCAGCACCGGCTTGTTCTCCGCCTTGGCGCGGGCGAAGGCCTCCGGCCCCCAGGGCATCCAGTGGACCGGGTTGTCCTTGTGCTGCAGCAGATAGGGGCTCGTCTCCCGGCCTAGCAGGTTCGCGCCCAACGGAGTGGCGGGCATGGCGGTGTCCGATCTGTTGGTGTGTCGTTAGACAATAGGTGGCGCCGGGGTGGCGTTGCGCCAGTGCATCCTATCTGTATAGTGGGGCATGAGCCGCTGTGGCGCTCAACCCCAAAATCAACGCGGCCAATGCCTGGACCGGTGCCGGATCCGGCGCCCGGTTCCCGGTCTGGAGGGGGTCCCATGAAAATCACCGTCGACATCGACTGCACCCCGGACGAAGCCCGGCACTTCCTGGGCCTGCCTGACGTGAAGCCGATGCAGGATGCCATGATGCAGGAGATCCAGGAGCGGATGCGCTCCAATCTCCAGGCCATGGACCCGGAGACCATGCTGAAGACCTGGCTTCCCGCCGGCATCCAAGGCATGGAGCAGATGCAGAAGATGTTTTGGTCCCAGATGGCCTCGGCCCTGGGCCAGGAAGGAAGAAAGTGACCGAACAGAAGCCCTACTTTGAAGCCCATGTCTTCTGCTGCACCAACCGCCGTCCCGACGGGCACAAGCGCGGGTCCTGCGCCGCCCACGGGTCGGAGAAGCTGCGCGACTATATGAAGGCCCGTGCCCGCGAACTCGGCTTCGACGGCAAGGTGCGGATCAATTCCGCCGGCTGCCTCGACCGCTGCGAACTGGGTCCGACGCTGGTGATCTATCCGGAAGGCGTCTGGTACACCTATCACAGCACCGGCGACGTCGATGAAATCTTGCAGACCCACCTGGTCGAAGGCCGCCGCGTCGAGCGCCTGATGCTGACGCCGGAGCAGCGGGAACTGCGGCCAGAGCAGCGCGGCTGATCCATCCCCGATGTTCACGACCACCATCTACGCTCTCGCCACCGCCCCCGGCCGATCCGGTGTGGCGGTGGTTCGCATTTCGGGACCCGAAGCCGGATCCGCCCTCTCGGCGCTGACCGGCCGCGTTCTGCCCGCGCCTCGCCGCGCCGTGCTGACCAAGCTGCGCGATCCACGCACCGGCGACGCGCTGGACGATGCGCTGGTCCTGCGCTTCACCGCTCCAGCCAGCTTCACCGGCGAGGACGTGGTGGAGTTGCATCTGCATGGTGGCCGCGCCGTCGTCACCGGCGTGATCGAGGCGCTTGCCACCTTGCCCGGTCTGCGGCTGGCCGAACCCGGCGAGTTCACCCGCCGCGCCTTCGAGAACGGCAAGCTCGATTTGACGGAGGCCGAAGCGGTCGCCGACCTGATCGATGCCGAGACCACCGCCCAGCGCCGACAGGCGTTGCGGCAGATGGAGGGTGCGCTTGGCAAACTCTACGACGGCTGGCGGGACCGGCTGACCCGCGCCCTCGCCCACATCGAGGCCGACATCGACTTCGCCGAGGATGATCTGCCCGGCGGTGTCACCGATGCCGTCCGTTTGGTCATCATCGGATTGGCCGACGAGATCGCAACGCATCTCAATGACGGTGGCCGCGGTGAGCGCCTCCGCGAAGGGCTGCACATCGCCATCGTCGGCGCGCCGAATGCCGGCAAGTCGAGCCTGCTGAATGCGCTCGCCCGCCGGGACGCTGCCATCGTCTCCGCCCGCGCCGGAACCACCCGCGACATCATCGAGGTGCATCTCGACCTCGGCGGCTATCCGGTCGTGCTGGCCGACACCGCTGGCCTGCGCGAGGCCGCCGCCGACGAAGTCGAAGAGGAAGGCATTCGCCGTGCCCGCGACCGGGCGGCGCGTGCCGACGTGAAGGTTGCTGTATTCGATGCCACCACCCTGCCCGATCTCGACCCGGCGACGCTGGGCCTGATCGATGCCGACACAGTGGTGGTGTTCAACAAGACGGACCTTGCGACGGGCAGAGACCTGCGGCCGGACCTGTCCCCGATCCTGGTCTCCGCCCACACCGGCGCCGGTCTGAAGGCGTTGGAGGAAAAGCTGACCGCATTCAGTGCCGACCGGCTCGCCATCGGCAGCGCGCCGTCCCTGACCCGCGCCCGTCACCGTGCCGCGCTGACCGAATGCCGGGAGTCGTTGCTGCGGGCGCTGAATGCCCCGCTGCCCGAACTGGCGGCGGAGGATGTGCGTCTCGCCAGCCGGGCATTGGGGCGCATCACCGGGCGGGTCGATGTGGAGGATCTCCTGGATGTGATCTTCCGCGACTTCTGCATCGGGAAGTGATGGCGGCAAGTGAGGGCGTGTTTCACGTGAAACAGCGCTGATACGCCTCACTTGTCCCTGCCCCGCCTCCCTGCCTCCCTCTTGGATCCGCGCGGCCATTCCGCTATGGTCCCGCGCATGCGGAACTTTGATGTCATCGTTGTCGGCGGCGGTCACGCCGGCTGTGAGGCGGCTGCGGCGGCAGCGCGCATGGGTGCGCGCACGCTCCTGCTGACCCACAAGGTCGAAACCATTGGCGAGATGTCCTGCAACCCCGCCATTGGCGGTCTCGCCAAGGGTCATCTGGTGCGGGAAATCGATGCGCTGGACGGCGTGATGGCGAAGGCCATCGACCGCGGCGGCATCCAATTCCGCATCCTGAACCGCAGCAAGGGTCCCGCCGTTCGTGGCCCGCGCGCCCAGGCCGACCGCAAGCTCTATCGGCAGGCGATGCAGTCGCTGCTGGCCGAACAGGAAAATCTGTTCATCGAAGCCGGCGGCGCCGAGGACCTGATCGTCGACGCTGACCATCGCATCACCGGTGTCGTCACCGGGTCCGGCGAGTCCATCCGCGCCGGTGCCGTGGTGCTGACCACCGGCACCTTCCTGCGCGGCCTGATCCACATCGGCGAAGAACGCACCCCCGCCGGCCGCGTCGGCGAGGCGCCGTCCATCGGCTTGTCCGACACGCTGGCCCGTCTCGGCTTCCCGCTCGGCCGTCTTAAGACCGGTACGCCGCCGCGCCTCGACGGCCGCACCATCGATTGGGATGTGCTGGAGAAGCAGCCGGGCGATATGCCGCCCCCGCCCTTCTCTTATATGACGAAGCGGATCGATACGCCGCAGATCGACTGCGCGATCACTTGGACGACGCCGGAAGCGCACGCGCTGATCCGCGCCAACCTGCATCGCGCGCCAATGTATTCCGGCCAGATCACCGGCACCGGCCCGCGCTATTGCCCATCGATCGAGGACAAGGTCGTCCGCTTCGCCGAGAAGGAGAAGCATCAGATCTTCCTCGAACCGGAAGGGCTGGACGATCCCACTGTCTACCCGAACGGCATCTCGACCTCCCTGCCCCGCGACGTGCAGCTCGGCATCCTCGCCAGCATGCCGGGGCTGGAGAAGGTGGTGATGATCCGCCCCGGCTACGCCATCGAATACGACTATGTCGACCCGCGCGAGCTGAAGCCGACGCTGGAGACCCGGCGGGCGCCGCGCCTGTTCCTGGCCGGCCAGATCAACGGCACCACCGGCTATGAAGAGGCGGCGGCCCAGGGCCTGATGGCCGGCATCAACGCCGCGCTGGCGGCGAGCGGCAATCGCGAGGGCTTCGTGCTCGACCGCGCCGACGCCTATATTGGCGTGCTGATCGACGACCTGATCGGCCGGGGCACCAACGAGCCTTACCGCATGTTCACCTCGCGCGCCGAATACCGGCTGCTGCTGCGCGCCGACAATGCCGACCAGCGGCTGACCGACAAGGGTGTCGCCATCGGTTGCGTCGGTTCCGAACGTCGCGATGTGTTCGCCGCCAAGAGCGCCGCGCTGTCGGCCGGTCGTACGCTGGTCGCTTCGCTGCAGGCGACGCCGGCCGAACTCTCCCGCCAGGGTGTCGCGGTGAACCAGGACGGCGTGCGCCGCAGTGCCGCCAACCTGCTGCGATACCCGGACATCGACCTCGCCGCCCTCGCCCGCCTGTGGCCGGAGTTGGGCGAGATCGCGCCGGAGATCGCTGAGCAGTTGGAGATCGACGGCAAGTATGCCGGCTATCTTGGGCGTCAGGAGGCCGACATCCGGGCCTTCCGCAAGGACGAGTCCCTCGCCCTGCCCGACGATCTCGATGTCGACGGCATCGGCAGCCTGTCCGCGGAAATCCGTCAGAAGCTGCGCCAGTCGCGCCCAGCAACTCTGGGGGCGGCGGCCCGCATTCCCGGCATGACCCCGGCGGCGCTGGTCGCCCTGCTCCGCCATGTGAAGCGCCGTGATGTGGTCTCGTCCGGGGTGGCCGCCGAATGAGCGGGTTCGACGCGGTTGCATTCCAGGAGGCCATGGGTGTTTCACGTGAAACGCTCGATCGGCTGATCGCCTATGACGGGTTGCTGCGCAAGTGGCAGCCGAAGATCAATCTGGTCGGCCCCTCCACCCTGCCCGACGCGTGGAGGCGCCATTTCCTCGACTCCGCGCAGCTCTACCCGCTGTTGCCGGAGGGGACGGGGGTGCTGGTCGATCTCGGCAGCGGCGCCGGCTTTCCCGGTCTGGTGCTCGCCATCCTCGGCGTGCCGCAGGTGCATCTGATCGAGAGCGACGTGCGCAAATGCGCCTTCCTCCGAGAGGTCGCCCGCGTCTGCGAGGCGCCGGTCACCGTCCACACCAAACGGATCGAGACCGTCACCGGCATCGAGGCCGATGTGGTCACCGCCCGCGCGTTGGCGCCGCTGACCGATCTCTTCGCCTGGGCTCACCCCTTCATCGGATCGCGCGGTCAATGCCTGTTCCTGAAGGGCGCCGCGCTGGACGACGAATTGACCGCCACCACGCAATATTGGAGACTGCGGACGGAGCGATTTGACAGCCGCACCGATCCGAGCGGAACCATCCTGCGCGTGAGTCATCTTGAGCGTGCGTGAAGACCGTGCCTGACACAGTTTCCCCGCCTTCTTCCCGCCAACCGGACTCCCGAGAGGCTGCCATGTCTGCCGTCACCCGTCCCCTTGCCCGAGTGGTTGCGATTGCCAACCAGAAGGGCGGCGTGGGCAAGACCACGACGACGATCAACCTCGCCACCGCGCTCGCCGTCATCGGCAAGCGGGTGCTGGTGATCGACCTCGACCCGCAGGGCAACGCGTCCACCGGTCTCGGCATTCCCCGCTCGGACCGCCGCGTCGGCATCTATGACGTGCTGTTCGACGACGTTTCGCTGGAGCAGGCGGCCACCCCCTCCTCCGTGCCGAACCTGTCGATCATCACCTCGTCGGTCGATCTGTCGGGTGCGGAGATCGAGCTGGTCGGCGCCGAGCGCCGCGAGTTCCGCCTGCGCGAAGCGGTCGCCAACAGCGCGCTCGAATACGACTATGTCCTGATCGACTGCCCGCCTGCGCTGGGTCTACTGACGCTGAACGCGCTGGTCGCGTCGCATGCGGTGATGGTTCCCCTGCAGTGCGAGTTCTACGCGCTGGAGGGTCTCAGCCATCTGGTCCGCACCATCGAGCGGGTGAAGCGCGCTTTCAACCCGAACCTGGACATCCATGGCGTCGTGCTGACGATGTTCGACAAGCGCAACAACCTGTCGGACATGGTTGCGGCGGACGTCCGCGGCTTTTTCGGGGAGAAGGTGTACGACACCGTGATTCCGCGCAACGTCAAGGTCTCGGAAGCGCCGTCGCACGGCAAGCCGGTGCTGATCTACGACATGCGCTGCCCCGGATCCCAGGCCTACATCCATCTGGCGGGCGAGGTGCTGCGCCGTGAGAAGAGACTGACCGCATGATCGACGACACCAAGCAAGGGGGCGCCCGCCGCGCCAGCCTGGGCCGCGGCCTTTCCGCCCTGTTCGGCGAGGCGACCGAGGATTACTCGGCACTCGACAAGGTGCGGCAGTCCAAGCAGGTGCCGATCGAGTTCGTGCACCCCGGCAAGTACCAGCCGCGGCGGAAGTTCGACGAAGAGGCGATCCAGGGCCTCGTCGACTCGATCCGCGACAAGGGCATCCTGCAGCCCCTGCTCGTCCGCCGCGATGGCGAGGACGCGAACTCCTACGAGCTGATCGCCGGCGAGCGCCGCTGGCGTGCCGCGCAGATCGCCGGCCTGCACGAGGTCCCGGTCGTCATCCGCGATCTCAGCGACCGCGAGGCGCTGGAAATCGCGCTGATCGAGAACATCCAGCGCCAGGATCTGACCCCGCTGGAAGAGGCGGAGGGCTATCGCCGCCTGATGGAGGAGTTCGAGCACACGCAGGAGGATCTGGCCCGCGCCGTCGGCAAAAGCCGCAGCCATGTCGCCAACATGATGCGCCTGCTGGCCCTGCCGGAGCCGGTCAAGTCGATGGTCCAGGACGGCGCATTGACCGCCGGCCATGCC
This sequence comes from uncultured Azospirillum sp., assembly GCF_946480385.1. The sequence goes on along the minus strand of NZ_CAMLJP010000042.1, from coordinate 28,871 downwards.
CGCGCCTTGCTGACCGCCCCGGATCCGGCCGCCGTCGCCCGCGAGGTGGTGACGCGCGGCCTGAATGTCCGCCAGACCGAAGACCTGATGCGCGGCGACCAGCCGAAGGCGAAGAAGGGCAAGGCCGCAAGCGGTGGAGCCGGATCCACCCCGGCGATGAAGGACGTCGACCTGATCAATCTGGAGGAGGAGATCTCCGCCCGCATTGGGTTGAAGGTGGCGATCAACCCGCAGGGACAGCGCGGGACGATCACCATCCATTACCAGACGCTCGACCAGTTGGACGACGTTCTGCACCGGCTGGGCGGCGAAGAGTAACGGGTATACGGGGGCGCTCGCCCCCTACCCGCGCACCTTCTCGAAGTCGATGTAGCGATAGAACAGCCCATTCTCTTCCATGGGCGCGCTCGACCACACCTCGGCCCATTCCGCGCCGATGGGCGGCATCAGCGTGTCGCCCTCCACCGCACTTTCGATGCGGGTCAGGTGCAGGCGATGGGCGATCGGCAGCGTCTCGCGGAACAGGGCGGCACCGCCAATGACGCACAGTTCGGCCGCGCCGGCGCCTTGTGCCCAGGACACCGCCGCTCCGAGGCCGGTGAACCAGCGGGCGCCGTCATGCTCGCCGACCAAGCCCTTATGGCTCACCACCAGATTGTCGCGGCCGGGAAGTGGGCGGCGCGGCAGGGACTCCCAGGTCTTCCGACCCATCAGGATCGGCTTGCCCATCGTCAGTTCCCTGAACCGGCGCAGATCGCTGGGAAGATGCCAGGGAAGACCGCCGTCACGGCCGATCACGTCATTCGTCGCGGCGGCGACGATCAGACTGATGAGCATCCCCTGCCCTTTCCCCATTGAAGACACGGGATCTTACGCCAGAATTGCGCTGAGCACCGCGTTCAGACGCTGTAGCCCCTCCGATGTCGCAACCAGACGGTCGGCATTGCGGGTCAGGAAACCGCCGTCGATCAGGCGAGACAGCGCCGCCGGATCGACGAAATCCTCCAGCGTCCGGCCGCTTTCCTCAAGCAGACGGTCGAGGCGCACCCCCTCGCTCAGCCGCAGCCCCATCATCAGCAGCTCGGTGCCGCGGGCGTCACGGTCGATGGGATCGGGGGCGGCGGCACCATGGCCGTCGCGCTCAACCCGCTCCAGCCAGATTTCCGGGGCACGATGGGCGCGGGTGGCGAACTTCTCGCCATGCAAAGTCAGCCGGCCATGAGCACCGGGACCGATGCCGACATAATCGCCATAGCGCCAATAGGTCAGGTTGTGGCGGCTTTCCTCGCCGGGTCGGGCATGGTTGGAAATCTCGTAGGCCGGCAGCCCAGCCGCCGTAAGCTGGCTCTGCGTCGCCTCATAGAGGTCGCCGGCCAGTTCGTCGTCGGGGAGCACCAGTTCGCCGCGGGCATGCAGCGGATAGAAGGCGGTGCCCTCCTCGATCGTCAGCTGATAGACCGAGAGATGGCCGACGGCGTAGTCCAGCGCGCGCGCCAGCTCCGCCTGCCACGCCGCCACCGTCTGGCCGGGGCGGGCATAGATCAGGTCGAAGGAAAAGCGGTCGAAGGTCTTCGCCGCCAGTTCGATGGCGCCGGTCGCCTCCGCCGCATTGTGCTGGCGGCCGAGGAATTTCAGGCTGGCATCGTCCAGCGCCTGGATGCCCAGCGAAACCCGGTTGATCCCGGCACTGCGGAAGGCGCGGAACTTGTCGGCTTCGACGGAGGTCGGGTTGGCCTCCAGCGTCACCTCCAACCCGTCGGCGACCTGCCAGCGTTGGGCGACGCGGTCGATGATGGCGCCGACCGTGGCCGGTTCCATCAGCGACGGGGTGCCGCCGCCGAAGAAGATCGAGGTGACGGTGCGGCCGGCGGTCAGGTCGGCGTAATGGTCCAGTTCGCGCAGCAGCCCGGCCCGCCAGCGGTCATGGTCGACCCGCTCGCGGACATGGCTGTTGAAATCGCAGTAAGGACACTTCGACTTGCAGAAGGGCCAGTGAACGTAGACGGCAAAACCTGGGCCGGAGAAGCCGGGATCAGACACGCTCACTGGAAACACCGCTCCACCAGCTGGCGGAAGGCGTCGGCACGGTGGCTCATCTCGTGTTTCTTGGCCGGATCCATCTCGCCGAAGGTCAGCTCGTGGCCATCCGGCAGGAACATCGGGTCATAGCCGAAGCCGTGCGGCCCCCGCGGCGGCCACACCAGCGTGCCGTAGCAGCGGCCCTCCACCGTCTCGACATGGCCGTCCGGCCAGGCGAGCGACAGGGCGCAGACGAAATAGGCGCTGCGGTCGCTCTTTCCGGCAAGCCCGTCCTCGACCTTCTGCATCGCCATGGCGAAGTCCTTGGTCGGGCCGGCCCAGCGGGCGGAATAGATGCCGGGATCGCCGTTCAGCGCCGGCACCACCAGCCCGCTGTCGTCGGCGAGCGCCACATGGCCGGCGGCCGCAGCGGCCTTCGCCTTCAGCTCCGCATTGGCGATGAAGGTGGTCCCGGTCTCTTCCGGTTCGGGTAGGCCCAGCTCCCCGGCCGAGGTGAAGGTGGCGACATAGGGGCCGAGCAGGTCGGCGATCTCGCGCACCTTGCCCTTGTTGTGGCTGGCGATGACGAGGGTGTCGCCGGTGAAGCGGCGGGGAGCGGACATGGGAACGGACCTCTGGGTGATGAACCTCTGGCAGATGCCGGCTTACTTGATGCCGAGGACCTGCTTCTGCAACGCCACCAGCTCGTTCACGCCCTTGCGGGCGAGCGCCAGCAGCTCCATGAACTGCGGCTCCGAGAAGGGGGTTTCCTCGGCGGTGCCCTGGATTTCGACGATGCCGGCCTTGCCGGTCAGGACGAAGTTGGCATCGGCCTGCGCCTTGGAATCCTCGTCATAATCGAGGTCCAGCACGGCGTTGCCCTGGTAGAGGCCGCAGGAAACGGCGGCGACCTGATCGGTCAGCGGCATGGTCTTCAGCGCGCCGATCTGCATCAGATGCTGGAAGGCCAGATGCAGGGCGACATAGCTGCCGGTGATGGCGGCGGTGCGGGTGCCGCCGTCGGCCTGGATGACGTCGCAGTCGATCTTGATCTGCTTCTCGCCCATCGCCGAGCGGTCGGTGACGGCGCGCAGCGCCCGGCCGATCAGGCGCTGGATCTCCTGGGTACGGCCTGACTGCTTGCCCTTGGCCGCCTCACGGTCGGTGCGGCTGTGGGTGGAACGCGGCAGCATGCCGTATTCGGCGGTGACCCAGCCGAGACCGGTGTTCTTCAGGAAACGCGGTACCGTCTCGTCGACGCTGGCGGTGCACAGCACATGCGTGTTGCCGAAGCGCACCATGCAGGATCCCTCGGCATAGCGGCTGAAGCCGGGCTCGAGAGAGACGGTGCGCAGTTGGTCGAAGGCGCGGCCGGAGGGGCGCATGGGCATCATTCCGAAGGTCGTTTGCGGTTCGGCGGCAAGCTAACGGCTCTGCCCGCCCCCGTCCAGCACGGCGTCGGCGATCACCGGTACAGGTGCCGGCATTGGTGCCGCGCGCGTCGCCCGTTCCAGCCACAGGGTCAGCAGCGGCACGGCAAGCCCGATGGTGATGGAGATGGTCGCCATGGTCGTCACATGCTCCAGCCGGCCGTCGGTGCCGTTCGTCAGGATCTCGGCCGATAGGAAGGCGCCGAAGGCGGAGCTGAGATGCTGCACCGCCGATACCAGCGCCATGAAGCCGGCGCGCTCCTGCGGGTCGGGCACGCGGGAGAAGGCTGCGCCGTTGGCGACCATGCGGATGCCGACGAAGGTCATGAAGAAGGGGAACAGGCCCAGCACCGGCATCCAGGGCCGGTAGCCGATGAAGGCGAAGAAGATCACCAAGCTCAGCCCCACCGTCGCCGCGAAGGTGACGGCGCTGGAGCCATGGCGGTCGACCAGCCGCCCGGCCCAGCGCGCGGCGAAGAAGCTCAGCGTGCCGCCGGTCATGTAGACCAGACTCAGATGGTCGCGCGGGAAGCCCAGATTGCCCTGCACATAGGCGGCGATGTTGGGGACGATCATGAATTGCTGGACCTGCACCAGTGCCACGGTGGCATAGGCCAGCCAGACCTTGCGGCGCGACAGCAGCGCCGTCATCCGCACCCAGGCCCCCGTCTTCACCCCTGCACCGGAACCGGCGGCCAGATGCGCACGCTGCGGCGGCAGGATGGCGATGGCGGCCACGGCGACGATCAGGCCGGCAAAGGCCACCGCGAAGAAAGGCAGCCGCCAGCCGCCATAGAGCGCCAGCTCCAGCCCCACCGGCACCCCGGCGATGGCCGACAACGAGAAGGCCGACATGACGGCCCCCATCGCCTGCCCCCGCCGCTGCGGCGCCACCTGATCGGTCACCGTGGCGATGGCGACCGCGACGGCCGGGCCGCCGAACAGGCCTGCCAGCACGCGCGCCGCCAGCAAGGAGTGGAAGTCCCAGGCAAGCCCGCCCAGCGCGGTCGAGACGATCAGCCCGGCCATGGCGACGGCGAGCGCCCGGCGGCGGTCGAACCGGTCGAGCAGCATCGAGCCGATCAATCCGGCCAAGGCCGCGGCGGCGGTATAGCTACCGCCGATATAGCCGATGTGCGCTGCCGGGATGTCCAGCGCCCGGGCGAAGTCGGGACCGAGCGGCATCACCATCATGAAATCGAGGATGTTGATGAACTGCACCGCCGCAATCACCAGCGTGATGCGGCGTTCGTCCGGCGTCAGCGCGGTGGGAGCCGCAGATTTGGGGGCCGCAGATTTGGGGTCCAGGGACAAGATGGCGGCTCCGGGAGGGGCTTAGAGCGTCGGTTGTGTTCCGCACCGCATGATACCAGCCGGCGCCGGGCCTCCCCAACGGCCACGGTCATGCAAGGCGAGCGGATCAGATAGGACGTGCAGCAAACTGGATGTGTCGCCAATCGTCAAAAAAATGCATGATTCGTACAAAAAGCGGGCAATGGAGACTTGGCGAGTTGCGCGTGCGGCGTATACCATCGCGGCCCCACCGTCGGCAGCGCACCGCACAAAAGGCAACAACGAAGACCGACGGGCATCAGCACTCCGTTGAGGAACACGACATCCATGTCCGACACCAAGCGCGTCACCGACGAAGAGGCCCTGCTGCTGCATTCCAGCGGCCGGCCCGGCAAGCTGGAAATCACCCCGACCAAGCCGCTGACGACCCAGCGCGATCTGGCGCTGGCCTATTCGCCCGGCGTCGCCGTGCCCTGCCTGCGCATCGCCGAGGATCCGTCCCTCGCCTATGATTACACGGCCAAGGGCAACATCGTCGCCATCATCTCCAACGGCACGGCGGTGCTGGGCCTGGGCGACCTCGGCGCGCTCGCCGGCAAGCCGGTGATGGAAGGCAAGGCGGTGCTGTTCAAGCGCTTCGCCGACGTCGATGGCATCGACCTGGAGGTCGACACCCGCGATGTGGACGAGTTCGTCAACTGCGTGCGCTTCCTCGGCCCCAGCTTCGGCGGCATCAACCTGGAAGACATCAAGGCCCCCGACTGCTTCATCATCGAGGAGCGGCTGCGCGAGCTGCTGGACATCCCGGTCTTCCATGACGACCAGCATGGCACCGCGATCATCGCCGCCGCCGGCCTGATCAACGCCTGCGACATCACCGGCCGCAAGATCGAAGAGGTCAAGATGGTGGTGAACGGCGCCGGCGCGGCGGGCATCGCCTGCGCCGAGCTGTTCTGCACGATGGGTGTTTCACGTGAAAACATCATCCTGTGCGACACCAAGGGCGTGGTCTATCGCGGCCGCACCAACGGCATGAACCAGTGGAAGTCGTCCTTCGCCGTCGACACCGACAAGCGCACGCTGGAAGAGGCGGTGGCCGGCTCCGACGTGTTCGTCGGCCTGTCGGCCAAGGGCGCCATGACGCCGGAGATGGTGAAGTCGATGGCGGCCAAGCCGATCATCTTCGCTCTCGCCAATCCGGATCCGGAGATCACCCCGGAAGAGGTCAAGGCGGTGCGCAGCGACGCCATCGTGGCGACCGGGCGGTCGGACTATCCGAACCAGGTCAACAACGTCCTGGGCTTCCCCTATCTGTTCCGCGGCGCACTGGACGTCCGCGCCACCACCATCAACGAGGCGATGAAGGTGGCCGCCGCCAAGGCGCTGGCAGCATTGGCGCGCGAGGATGTGCCGGACGAGGTCGATGCCGCCTATTCCGGGCGCCGGCTGCGCTATGGCCCGGACTACATCATCCCGGTGCCCTTCGATCCGCGCCTGATCGTCACCGTGCCGGCCGCCGTCGCCCAGGCGGCGATGGAAAGCGGCGTGGCGCGCAAGCCGATCCTCGACCTGACCAGCTACAAGCATTCCCTGCGCACCCGCCTGGACCCGACCGCCGACAGCCTGGAACTGATCCTGGAGAAGGTGCGGACCAACCCGCGCCGCGTCGTCTTCGCCGAGGGCGAGGAGGAGCGGACGATCCGCGCCGCCATGGCCTTCCGTGCTCACGGGTATGGCATCCCGGTTCTGATCGGCCGCGAGGAGGTCATCAAGGAACAGCTGGCGGCGATGGGCCAGCCGCACATCCAGTTCGAGATCCACAACGCCCGCCTGTCGGACGCCAACCGGCGCTATGCCGACCACCTGTACCGCCGCCTGCAGCGCAAGGGCGCCCTGCTGCGCGACTGCCAGCGGATGGTCAACCAGGACCGCAACGTCTTCGCCGCCTGCATGGTGGCGCAGGGCGACGCCCACGCCATGGTGACCGGCCTGACCCGCAGCTTCGGCGTCGCCTACGAGGAAATCCGCCGCGTCATCGACCCGAAGGCGAGCGAGCCGGTGTTCGGCCTGCACCTGTTCATCACCCGCAGCCGCACCGTCTTCATCGCCGACACCACCGTCCATGTCCGCCCCGACGGCAAGACGCTGGCCGACATCGCCGTCGGTGCCGCGGCCAAGGCCCGGCAGATGGGGCACGAGCCGCGGATCGCGATGCTGTCCTTCTCCAACTTCGGCCAGACGCCGCACCCGAACACCGATCCTCTGCGGGAAGCCCTGTCGATCCTCGACAGCCGCCGGGTCGATTTCGAGTATGACGGCGAGATGTCGGCCGACGTGGCGTTGGATTACCAGCTGATGAAGCGGGTCTACCCGTTCTCGCGGCTGTCCGGTCCGGCGAACGTGCTGATCATGCCCGGCTTGCATTCCGCCAACATCTCGGCCAAGCTGCTGAACAAGATGGCCGGCGGCCAGATGATCGGCCCGCTGCTGATCGGTTTGGACAAGCCGGCGCAGATCGTCAGCATGGGTGCCTCGGTCAACGACATCGTCACCGCCGCAGCGCTGGCGGCGCATGATTCGCTGCCCTGGTGAGGCGAGACGCTCCCTCCTCCGGCTCTTTGCGGAGGATATTCCCCTCTCCCGCCCCGGGAGAGGGAAGGGGCCCAAGCGAAGCTTGGGAAGGGTGAGGGGTGATCCGAGGAACCATGCGGTTCGGGATGCTTGGATCACCCCTCACCCTCCCCACGCCTACGGCGCGGGTCCCCTCCCTCTCCCGGGACGGGAGAGGGCGTCAAGGGAATACCCTCACCCCAGCGCCTTGTAAAAGTACGTCGTGTCGCAGAGCCCACCCTGCGGCCACAGGGCGTAGTCCGGGATGACGCCGACCTTCACCCAGCCGGCGCGCTCGTACAGGCGTTCGGCCTCGGGCGAGGCGGTGTCCAGCACCAGCAGGGTCTTGCCGGCGGTGCGGCCGGCTTCCTCGGCCGCTCGCATCAGGGCGGCGCCGACGCCCCGGCGGCGGGCGCGGCGGTGGACCAGCATCTTGGACAGGTCGGCGCGGTGCGGCTGGTTCGGCGGCTGGCCGACCACCAGCTGGACGGTGCCCAGCACGCCCTCCCCGTCCTCCGCCGCCAACAGGATGCGCTCCCCCTGCTCCACCCCGGCCACCACTTGGCCCCAGAAGGCTTCGGCGGTGGCGCGGTCGAGCGGCGCCATGAAGCTGACCGACGCGCCGCCTTCAACGCAGTCCAGCAGCACGTCGGCCAACCCCGGAACGGCTGCGCGAGCCTCCGCGGAAGACAGCACGCGCACCGTCACGGCGTCGGTTCCGTTCTCCTCACCCCGCCGGCCGGAGTCAAGGCAGGCACTGTCCATCGCATGCTCCTTTCAGCGTTTAACGGCGTTTAAAGCAGGGCGCCCGTCGGTGGTCAGCGCCACGATGTAGCGGGCGGCCCGGTCGGTCGGGTTGTGGAAGCCGGTCGGCCGGTCGAGCCGCATGGCAAGGCAGTCGCCGGTGGACAGCCGGTGCGTGACGTCTCCCACCGTCAGTTCGATGGTGCCGTCCAGCAGATAGACCTGCTGCTCCACCGTGGCGGCGCGGTTGCCGCTGTCGTAGGAGACGCGGGTGCCCGGCGGCAGCTCCACCTCCACCAGTTCGATCGGCGACGGATAGCCCGGCGGCGACAGGTTGCGGCGGCGATAGCCGGTGGCGGGGTCGGCCCAGGCGATCTGGTCGGCGCGGCGGGCGACCGGGCTGGCGTCGTCGCGCTCGGCCTCCGCGAACAAGGCCGCCAACGTCACCCCCAGCCCGGCCGCGAGCCGGTCGAGCACGGAGGCCGTCGGGCTGCTCTCCCCCCGCTCCACCAGCGAGATCATCGAGCGGCTGACGCCCGAGCGTTCGGCCAACCCGTCCAGAGTCAGGCCCCGATCCGCCCGCAGGGCGCGCAACCGGGTGGCGAGGCGGCTGTCGATATCGTTTCCGGCGTTTTCCATGAAGGTAGAATGCTAATCCAGGATAGTGGAGTCAACGATCCACCGCATTGTCATGCCCATGAATCTTTTATGACCGTCGCGCGGTGTGCGCGACGATGGTGTAGAAGGGCCGTGCAGAAGGACCGACCGTCACGCTGCCCGCCCCTCTCCATACTCGAACCCGGTGCCGACCCCATGCGCCCGAAGGCGTTGCCGCCCGTTCCGCTGTTGACCGCGATCCTGCTGATGCTGGTGCCGATGGCCGCTGTGCTCGCCTGGGCGGTCCATGCCGGGGCGCTGCATGGCGGGCTGGCGCTGGTGGCGGGCGCTGCGGCGCTGGTGGGCGCGCTCCTGGTCCTGCGCACCTACCGCAGCGATGCCGATGCGATGACCGACTACGCCGCCCGGCTGGCTGAGACCGACGAGCCGCTGGCCCCGGCCGGCACGCCACCCGCCCTGAAGGCGCTGGCCGCCACCATCGGCCGGCTGCACCGGGTCGGCCTGCGCCGGGCCGAGAGCGTGCGGCTGCAGCTCGACGCCGACGAGGCGGTGATCGACGCCCTGCCCGCCCCGCTGCTGCTGATGGATGCCGAACGGCAGGTGGTGCGCGCCAACCAGACCGCGCGGGAGCTGTTCGGCGACAAGGTCGTCGACCGCGACCTCGCCTCTTGCCTGCGCACGCCTGCGGTGCTGGAGGCGGTGGATTCGGTTCTGCGCGGCGGTGCGTCGCGCATCATCGAGTTCACGCTGCCGGTCCCGGTGGAGCGCAGTTTCGAGGCGCAGGTGAAGCCTTTCCAACGGCTGGTGCCCGAACCCGATCCGTCGCTGTTGGACGGCGAGATCGAGGAGGAACCGGCACCGCGCCCGCCCACCGTCGCCCGCATGGCGATCCTGACACTGCACGACGTCACCGCCGCCCGCCGGTCGGAGCAGATGCGCGCCGACTTCATCGCCAACGCCAGCCACGAGCTGCGCACGCCGCTGTCCTCGCTGCTGGGCTTCATCGAGACTCTGCGCGGCCCCGCCCGCGACGATCCGGAGGCGCAGGACCGCTTCCTGGCGATCATGCATGACCAGGCCAGCCGCATGACACGGCTGGTCAACGACCTGCTGTCGCTGTCCCGCATCGAACTGGACGAGCATATGCCGCCCAGCGGCCGGGTCGACGTGGTGGAGGAGCTGGAGAACGTCATCGCCGCGCTGCAGCTGAAGGCGGCGGAGCGCCGCATCCGCCTGCGTCTGGACGCGCCGGAGGAGCTGCCTGCCGTCGTCGGCGACGAGGACCAGCTGACCCAGGTTTTCCAGAACCTCGTCAGCAACGCGATCAAATACACGCGCGAAGACACCGACGTGACCGTCACCGTCGCGCTGGCCGACGGTGCGGCGGTGGGCTTCACCGGCCTGCCATCGCCCGGCGGTGTGGCAAAGGACAAGCGCACGGCGCGTGGCGGCACTGCCATGGTGGCGGTTTCGGTGCGTGACCGCGGCGACGGCATCGCCCGCACCCACCTGCCCCGCCTGACCGAACGCTTCTACCGTGTCGACGCCGCGCGATCCCGCGCCATGGGGGGCACCGGGCTGGGGCTCGCCATCGTCAAGCACATCCTGAACCGCCACCGTGGCCGTCTGACCATCGAAAGCGAGGTCGGGGTGGGCAGCGCCTTCACGGTTTATCTGCCGGCCGTGGGGGAGGTGGAAACACTGCGTGTTGTTCCCAAAGCTCCCGCCGCGCTCCCCCCTCACCCTAGCCCGCTCCCCGGTGGGGAGAGGGGATTTGGCGGAGTGTGAGAGAAACACGCCATTCCGTGACGCTGTCATGAAAGTGTCATAAAAACGCAATCATTCGGTCGCCCTCCGGGTCTATGGTCCGCGCCATTCCGATGGACCAGTCTCCGTTTCCTGAAGGAGGGGCACCCGTGACCACCCGGACGCATGTCTTCGCCGCGACCGCCCCGACCCTGATTCTAGCCTTGGCGCTCGGCCTTGCCGCCGCCCCCGCATCGGCGCAGTCGCGCGACCAGATCCGCGCGGTCGGCTCCTCCACCGTCTTCCCCTTCACCACCGCGGTGGCGGAGGCCTTCGGCAAGACCGGAAAGTTCAAGACCCCGGTGATCGAATCGACCGGCACCGGCGGTGGGCTGAAGCTGTTCTGCGCCGGCGTCGGCCCCGCCCATCCCGATATCGCCAATGCCTCGCGCCGCATCAAAAAGTCGGAAATCGACCAGTGCGCCGCCAACGGCGTCACCACGATCACCGAACTGAAGATCGGCTATGACGGCATCGCGCTGGCCTCGTCCAAGAAGGCCGCTCCGGTGACGCTGTCCACCGTCATCCTTTGGAAGGCGCTGGCGAAGGAGGTGCCGGTGAACGGCGCGCTGGTCGCCAATCCTTACCGGCTGTGGTCCGACATCGACCCGTCGCTGCCCAAAACGGCGATCGAGGTGCTGGGGCCGCCGCCCACCTCCGGAACGCGCGACACCTTCAACGAGCTGGCGATGCTCGAAGGCTGTAATAAGGTGGCCGAGGTCGCCAAGGCCGTTCCCGACGAGAAGGCGCGCGAGCGTGCCTGCATGACGATCCGCGAGGACGGCGCCTATGTCGAGGCCGGCGAGAACGACAACCTGATCGTCCAGAAGCTGACCGCCAATCCCAACGCCTTCGGCGTCTTCGGCTACAGCTATCTCGACCAGAATCGCGACACGCTGCAGGCTGCGAAGATGGACGGGGTCGATCTGACGGCGGAAACCGTCGCCGCCGGCCAATACGAGCTGGCGCGTCCGCTCTACATCTATGTCAAGAACGCCCATGCCGGCGTCATCCCGGGTATCCGCGAGTTCATCGGCGAATACACCTCCGAACGCGCGCTGGGCGACGACGGCTATCTGGTCGACAAGGGCCTGATCCCGGAACCGAAGGCGCTGCGCGAGGCGGCCCGCGTCGAGGCGGTGAGCCTGACGCCGCTCCAGTTCTGACCCCTCCCTCCTCCGCCTGCCTCTTTTCCGCCTGAGCGACCCGCATGCAGCTGACCCTCCTCGCCCTGATCCTGGCCCTGCTCACCGTGATCGGCTTCCTGATCGGCCGGTCGCGCGCGGCATCGTCGGTCGGCGGGCGGGTGGCGGAGCTGCATTCGGTCCCCTCCTACCACGGCGTCTATGTCGCGCTGTGGGCCGGGCTGCCGGCGCTGCTGCTGTTCGTCGCCTGGACGGCGTCGGAAGGCTGGCTGGCGATGCAGCTGGTGCTGTCGGCCTTGCCGGAGCGGCTGACCACCGGCGACGGCCAGTCGGTCGGACTGCTGAAGGCCGACATCCTCAATCTCGCCCACGGCATCGCCACCGGGCGTGAGGCCGATCCGTTGGTGATGGAGGCGGCCCGCCGCTACGCCGCCTTGCGCGACCTCGCCGACTGGAGCCTGCTGGCGATCGGCGCCAGCCTTGCCGTCGCCGGGCTGGCCTGGGGTCGCCACCGCATCGGTCCCGACCTGCGCGCCCGCCCGGCGGTGGAGCGGGTGGTGCGGGTTGTTCTGGTCGTCTGTTCGCTGGTCGCCATCCTGACCACGATCGGCATCGTCCTGTCGCTGCTGTTCGAGGCGCTGCGCTTCTTCACCGTCGTCTCGCCGCTCGACTTCCTGTTCGGCACCCATTGGAGCCCGCAGATGGCGATGCGGGCCGATCAGGTCGGGTCCAGCGGTTCCTTCGGCGCGATCCCGCTGTTCGCCGGAACGCTTCTCATCACCGTGATCGCGATGCTGGTGGCGGTGCCGGTCGGGCTGATGGCGGCGATCTACATGTCGGAATATGCCGGGCGCGGCGTGCGCACCTGGCTGAAACCGGCGCTGGAGATCCTGGCCGGCATCCCGACGGTGGTCTACGGCTTCTTCGCCGCGCTGACGATGGCGCCCTTCGTGCGTTCGGTGGGCGAGGCGCTGGGGCTGGACGTCAGTTCGGAATCGGCGCTGGCCGCCGGCATCGTCATGGGGGTGATGATCATCCCCTTCGTCAGCTCCCTGTCCGACGACGTCATCAACGCGGTGCCGCAGAGCTTGCGCGACGGCTCCTATGGTCTCGGCGCCACCAAGTCGGAAACCATCAAGCAGGTGGTGCTGCCGGCCGCCCTGCCCGGCATCGTCGCCGCGGTGATGCTGGCGGTCAGCCGCGCCATCGGCGAGACGATGATCGTCACCATGGCGTCGGGCCTGACCGCCAACCTGACCGCCAACCCGCTGCAGGCCGTCACCACCGTCACCACCCAGATCGCCACGCTGCTGGTCGGCGACCAGGAGTTCGACAGCCCGAAGACGCTGTCGGCCTTCGGTCTCGGCCTCGTGCTGTTCCTCGTCACGCTGTGCCTCAACATGGTCGCCCTGCGGGTGGTCCGGACCTATCGGGAAAAATATGACTGACCTCGTCGAGCAGGACGTGGCGGCCGTGACGCCATCCCCCGCCCCCACCCCCGTGAAATCGCGCCTGCGCAGCGAGGCCTTCGCCCGCCGGCTGCGCGCCCGCCATGCCGCGGAGCGCCGCTTCCGGCTGGCCGGCGCCGCCGCGGTGGCGCTGGCGGCGTTGATCCTGGTGCTGCTGCTGGGCTCCATCGTCGCCAAGGGCGCCAGTGCCTTCCTGGAGGCGCGGATCCGGCTGGAGGTGACGCTGGATCCGGCGGAGGTCGCCGACCGCAACTACACCGCCCTGCTGCGCCGGGCGCTCTATGCCCAGTTCCCGCAGGTGACCGACCGCGCCGGCAAGCGCGTGCTGAACGACCTGCTGTCGTCGGGCGCGCCGTACGAGCTGGAGGCGATGGTCGCCAAGGACCCGGCGCTGGTCGGGACGACGCAGACCGTCTGGGTCCGTGCCGACGACCAGATCGACCAGCTGGTGAAGGGCGGCTACCGCCGCGACCTGCCGGAAAGCGAGCGCGGCCTCAGCGATGCCAAGGTTGCTGCAACCGACGCGCTGCTGGCCTCCGGCGCGCTGGCGCAGGGCTTCAACACCACCCTGTTCACCGCCGGCGACAGCCGTGAGCCGGAGCAGGCCGGCATCGGCGGCGCCATCGTCGGCTCGCTGCTGACCCTGCTGGTGACCATGGCGCTGTCGGTGCCGGTGGGCATCGCCGCCGCGGTCTATCTGGAGGAGTTCGCGCCGAAGAACCGCTGGACCGACCTGATCGAGGTGAACATCAACAACCTCGCCGCGGTGCCGTCGATCATCTTCGGCCTGCTCGGCCTCGCGGTGTTCCTCGGCTTCTTCGGCATGCCGCGCTCGGCGCCGCTGGTCGGCGGGCTGGTGATGGCGCTGATGACGCTGCCGGTCATCATCATCGCCTCCCGCGTCGCGCTGAAGGCGGTGCCGCCGTCGATCCGTCAGGCGGCGCTGGGCATCGGCGCCTCGCCCTTGCAGACGGTGCTGCATCATGTGCTGCCGCTGGCGATGCCCGGCATCCTGACCGGCACCATCATCGGCATGGCCCGCGCGCTGGGCGAGACGGCGCCGCTGCTGATGATCGGCATGGTCGCCTTCATCGTCGACATTCCCCATGGGCTGACCGACAGCGCCACGGTGCTGCCGGTGCAGATCTACATGTGGGCCGACAGCCCGGAACGTGCCTTCACCGAGCGTACCTCGGCGGCGATCCTGATCCTGCTCGGCGTCCTGATCCTGCTGAACGGGGCGGCCGTGATCCTGCGCAAGATTTTCGAGAGACGGTGGTGAACACCCCATGAGAATTACAAGTGGCATCCCGAGCCAGCTGAAGCTGCGGCCCCGTGGCGACCGGCAACCGGACCGGGCGGCCGCTGCGGCCCTGCCCGCCAAGATGACCGCCCGCGGGGTGAAGGTGTTCTATGGCGCCAAGCAGGCGTTGAAGGGCATCGACCTCGACATCCAGGAAAACCGGGTGCTGGCGCTGATCGGCCCGTCCGGCTGCGGCAAGTCGACCTTCCTGCGCTGCCTGAACCGGATGAACGACACCATCGAGGGCTGTCGGGTCGAGGGGCGGATCGCGCTGGACGGCGAGGACGTCTATGGCAAGGCGGTCGATGCGGTGCAGCTGCGCGCCCGCGTCGGCATGGTGTTCCAGAAGCCGAACCCCTTCCCGAAGTCGATCTACGACAACGTCTCCTACGGCCCGCGCATCCACGGTCTTGCTTCCGGACGCGATGAACTGGACGAGGTGGTGCAGACCTCGCTGAAGCGCGCCGGCCTGTGGGCGGAGGTGAAGGACCGCCTGCGCGAACCCGGCACCAGCCTGTCCGGCGGCCAGCAGCAGCGGCTGTGCATCGCCCGCGCCATCGCCGTCAGTCCCGAGGTGATCCTGATGGACGAGCCCTGCTCGGCGCTCGACCCCATCGCGACCGCCCATATCGAGGAGCTGATCGACGAGCTGCGGGCCAACTACACCATCGTCATCGTCACCCACAACATGCAGCAGGCCGCCCGCGTGTCGCAGCGCACCGCCTTCTTCCATCTGGGCGAGATGGTGGAGTGCGACGACACCGAGGAAATCTTCACCAACCCGCGCGACGAGCGCACCCAGGGCTACATCACCGGCCGTTACGGCTGAGCCGCTGCCCCTGTGCCCGATGCTGCCCCCCCTTCCCTCCTGTGTTGAAAAGGCTGTGCCATGCCGGTTAACGTCGAGACGCGCGCTGTGAACGGAGCCACCATGAACGCGGCCCTCAAGCCGCTCGTCCTGATCGTCGAGGACGAGGCCGACATCCTGACGCTGCTGAAGTACAACCTGGAAAAGGAAGGCTTCCGCGTCGCCACCGCCAGCGACGGCGAGGAGGCCTTGCTGGCCGCCGGCGAACAGACGCCGCACATCGTGCTGCTCGACTGGATGCTGCCGCTGATGAGCGGGCTGGAGGTCTGCCGCCAGCTGCGCCGCAACGCCAAGACCCGCGACATTCCGATCATCATGCTGACCGCCCGCGGTGAGGAAGGCGACCGGGTGCGCGGCCTGAATTCCGGTGCCGACGACTACATCACCAAGCCCTTCTCCCCCACCGAACTGGTGGCGCGTATGCGCGCCGTGCTGCGCCGCGCCTCCCCCGGCATGACGGACGAGGTGCTGACCTTCGCCGACGTGACGATGGATCTGGCCGCCCACCGCGTACGCCGCAACAGCCGGGACGTACATCTGGGGCCGACGGAATTCCGTCTGCTGCGCCACTTCATGCAGCATCCCGGCCGCGTCTTCTCGCGCGAACAGCTGCTCGATCTGGTGTGGGGCCACGACGTGTACGTCGAGCCGCGTACGGTCGACGTACACATCCGCCGCCTGCGCAAGGCGATGAACGAAGAGGACGAACTGGACCTGATCCGCACCGTGCGGTCGGCGGGCTACGCGCTGGATACGAAGTCGGTGTGAGGGTTGTTGACGTCGATTGCCCCCTCCCCATCCCTCCCCCACCTTCGGTGGGAGAGGGGGTAGGATGCTTGTCAGCGTGAATTGAATCGCGAAGCGGCGGAGTTCCCTCTCCCGCGATAGCGGGGGAGGGTTAGGGAGGGGGCAAAGCCGCAGAGAAGGCAAAACGTCATGATCCTGCTCTTCACCGACTTCGGCCTCTCCGGCCCCTACACCGGCCAGATGAAGGCGGTGTTGGCGCAACAGGCGCCCACCGTCCCCGTCATCGACCTCTTCGCCGACGCCCCCGCCTTCGACCCGCAGCTGTCCGCCTATCTGCTGGCCGCCTACGCCCCGGCCTTTCCCGCCGGCAGCGTCTTCCTCTGCGTCGTCGATCCCGGCGTCGGCACCGACCGGCGGCCGGTGATAGTGGAAGCCGACGGGCGCTGGTTCGTCGGCCCCGACAACGGCCTCTTCGCCCTGATCGCCCGCCGTGCAACGTCGCTAAACGCCTGGACCATCGACTGGATCCCGGACCGGCTGTCCGCCAGCTTCCATGGCCGCGACCTGTTCGCCCCCGTCGCCTCCGGCCTCGCCACCGGACGCAGCATCGAGCGCAGCCCGCTCGCCCCCGCCGCCATCGACCGTCCCGACTGGCCGGACGAACTGCCGCGCATCGTCTATGTCGACGTCTACGGCAACGCCATGACTGGCATGCGGGCATCCACCCTGCCCGCCGATGCGGTGCTGTCCGCCGCCGGCAGCCGCATCGCCCGCGTCCGCACCTTCGGCGCCGTCGGGCCGGGGCAGCCGCTGTGGTACGGGAACTCCAACGGGCTGGCGGAGATCGCCGTCAACCGCGGGCGGGCCGACCGGGTGCTGGGTCTGGCGGTCGGCGATCCGGTGACGGTGGAGACCTGAGCAAAAGAAAACCGCCCGGAAGCGGGGGCTTCCGGGCGGTTGCTGCTTGATCCGATGCTTGTCCGATCAGGCGTCTCGGGGTCAGTCGTTGTTGCGCTGGCCCAGGAACTGCAGCAGGAACTGGAACAGGTTGATGAAGTCCAGGTACAGCGTCAGGGCGCCCATCAGGGCCAGCTTGCCGGTGCTCTCGTGATCGTAGCCCTCGGCGTAGCTTTCCTTGATCGCCTGGGTGTCATAGGCGGTCAGACCGGTGAAGATCAGCACGCCGATGGCGGAGATCGCGAAGTGCAGGGCCGGCGACTGGAAGAAGATGTTCGCCAGACCGGCGATCACCAGGCCGATGACGCCCATCATCAGGAACGAGCCCATCTTCGACAGGTCGGCCTTCGTGGTGTAGCCGTAGAGGCTCATCGCCAGGAAGGTTGCGGCGGTGACGAAGAAGGTCAGCGCGATCGACGCCCCGGTGAAGACCAGGAAGATGGCCGACATCGACAGGCCCATGGCACCGCAATAGGCCCAGAAGATCATCTGTGCCGATGCGAAGGACAGGCGCTGGATGCCGAAGGACAGCACCATGACGAAAGCCAACGGGGCCAGCATGACCACCCACTTCAGCGGCGTGCCGAAGATGGCCTGGAGCATGGCCGGGCTGGAGGACACGAGCGCGGCGACCAGACCCGTCAGGATCAGGCCGGCACCCATGTAGTTGTACACGCGCAGCATGTGCTGGCGCAGGCCTTCGTCGAAGTATCCCCGATCTGTCGCGCGGCCTGCGGTCGCGAAGCGGTTATAGGTCGGGTCTGCCATGGTTTGGTTTCCTCGGTGGAATTGGGTGATCCCGTCGCAGGACATATTGGCGAGTCCGTCAGGCGGTTCAATAGGAATCGGCAGCGCTTTTTCTAGATGAAAAAGCTTTCACGATTCGTTTTTCCTGCGGCTTTCTGACGCGCGAATCATTCGTTCCGAAGCAATGGCGCCGAAGGCTGGCCCAGAGCCCGCCAAGTACCATAGAACCCGAAAGCGAGCGTGATCGCCGTGCTCAGCACTGCGGTGGTGATCACCGCCGACGGCAGGAAGCTCCACTCCCAATGCATCAGGAAGGTCAGCACCGCCCAGGCGGTCAGCGTGCCGATGACGCCGGCGATGAGCGCGGTCAGCAGGCCGAGCAGCCCGTATTCCAGCAGGAAGGCGCGCAGCACGTCGCCGCGCGTCGCCCCCAGCACCTTCAGCACCACCGCGTCATAGACCCGGCGGCGGTGCCCGGCGGCGACCGCACCGGCCAGAACCAGCGTGCCGGCGGCCAGCGTGATGCCGGCGACGATGCGCACCGCCGTGCCGATATGGCCCAGCATCTCCGCCACCGTGTCCAGCGCGTCCTTGACCCGGACCATCGTGATGTTGGGGAAGCGTTGCAGCACCGCGCGCTGCACCTGCGTTTCGGCCTCCGGCGTGGCGCGGACGGTGGCGACCCAGGTCTGCGGCGCGCCTTCCAGCGTGCCGGGGGCGAAGACCATGGTGAAGTTGATCGCCATGCTGCTGAAATCGGCGGAGCGCACGTTGGCGACCTTCGCCTCGATGCTGCGGCCCAGGATGTTGATGGTCATGGTCGCGCCGGGACCGATGCCGAAGGCCTCGGCGACGCTTTGGTGGATGGAGATCAGCGGCGGCCCGGCGTAATCCTGCGGCCACCAGCTGCCGGCGGTGACGGTGGAATGCTTCGGCACCGTCGCGGAATAGGTGATGCCGCGGTCGCCGGCCAGGATCCAGGCCTGCTCCGGGTTGACCAGCGCCTTTTCGGCCTCCTGCCCGTTCACCCGCTCGATCCGGCCGCGCAGGCTCGGCACCGCCTCGAAGGCGCTGGTGCCTGGGACGGCGGTCACGAGGTCGCGCAAGGGATCGAACTGGTCGCGCTGGATGTCGACGAAGAAGAAGGCGGGGGCGTCCTGCGGGATCGTCTCCGACACCCGGCGGGAGAAGTTGCCCTGGATCAGCGCGATGGCGACCAGCACCGTCAGGCCGAGCCCGAGCGACAGCACCACCGCCGCCGTCGGGTTGCCCGGCCGGTGCAGGTTGGCGAGCGCCAGCCGCAGCCCGGGACGACGGACGCGGCCAACCACTCTCTGGCCCACCCGCTTCGCCCCCCAGGTGACCAGCGCCGCCGCGGCGCGGAACGCGAGGAAGGTGGCGATCGACCCGCCGACGAACCACAGGGCGAAGAGCTTGTTATGCGCGGTCAGCACCGCCAGCCCGGCGAGCGCCAAAGCCGACAGGATCATCGCCACGGTATAGGGCGTGCGCGGATGCCCGCCGGCGGGAGCGATCACGTCGCGAAACAGGGCACCCGCCGGCACCTCGCGCGCCCGGCCGAGCGGCCACAGCGAGAAGGTCAGCGCGGTCAGCACGCCATAGAGCGCGGCGAGCGCCAGGGCTCCGGGATAGACGCCGATATGGGCCGACACCGGCAGCACGCCGTCGAGCAGCCGCCCCAGCGCCAGCGGCGCCACCGCGCCCAGCGCCAGCCCGATGACGATCCCCAGCACCGCCAGCGCCAGGATCTGCGCCAGATAGAGCTGGAACACCAGCGCGCCGGGCGCGCCGATGCACTTCATCATGGCGATGGTGCGGGCGCGCGAGTCCAGATGGCTGCGCACCGCGTTGCCCACCCCGACGCCGCCGACCAGCAGCGCGGTCAGCCCGACCAGAGTCAGGAACAGCGTCATGCGGTCGATGAAGCGTTCGATCTGCGGCGAGGCGTTGGTGTAGTCGCGCATCCGCCAAGGCGCATCGGGGAAGCGGGTGCGCAATCCCTCCTGCCACGCCTTCAGGTCGGTTTGCGGCGGCAGCGCCACCTTGGCGCTCCACCATGTAAGACTGCCCGGTTGCAGCAACCCGGTGCCCTGCAGCGACGGCAGCGCCACCAGCACTCTTGGTCCCAGCGAAAAGGCGTTGGAGGAGGCGCGGTCCGGCTCGCGGTCCAGCACGGCAGCGACGCGGTAGGCGCCTTCGCCGATGCGGATGGTGTCGCCGGGCTTCGCGCCCAGCCTGTCCACCAGACTGGCTTCGATCACGGCGCCCCAGCGGCCGTCCTTCAGCGCCAGCGCGTCGCGCAGGTCGCCGCCGCCCTCCAGCGTGACGGTGCCGTAGAGCGGATAGAGGTCGTCGACCGCCTTCAACTCGACCAGCGAGGAGCGCGTCTCGTCCGCGGCGCGGGCCATCGCCCGCATCTCGGCGGAGGTCGAGACCCGGCCATCGGCTTTCAGCACCGCCATCTGCTCGTCGGTCGGCGGGCTGTAGAGTTGCCGCAACGCGACGTCACCGCCCAGGATCGACCGCCCGTCGCTTGCCAGCCCGTCGAGCAACCCGCTCGACACCGACTGAACCGAGGCGATGGCCGCCACCCCCAGCGCGAGGCAGGCGAGGAAGACCCAGAACCCCTTCAGTCCGGTGCGCAGCTCCCGCCGGGCAAGGCGGAGCGCGAGGCTGAGGTTGGTCATCCCCCTCACTCCCCCGCCGCCTGCAGTTTCGCGCGCCGGGCCGCCTGCCCGTCGTCGGCGATGCGGCCGTCGGCCAGCCGCACCGTCCGGTCGCAGCGTGCGGCGAGGGTCTGGTCGTGGGTGATCAGCACCAGCGTCGTGCCGCGCCGCTCGGCCAGATCGAACAGCAGCTTCACGATGGTGGCGCCGGTGTCGATGTCGAGGTTGCCGGTCGGCTCGTCCGCCAGCAGCAGCGACGGTTCGGTGACGAAGGCGCGGGCCAGTGCGGTGCGCTGCTGCTCGCCGCCGGAAAGCTGGCCGGGATAATGGTGGATGCGGTGTCCGAGCCCGACCTGCTCCAGCCCGATGCGGGCGCGGTCGAAGGCGTCGGCAACCCCGGCAAATTCCAGCGGGATGGCGACATTCTCCAGCGCCGTCATGGTCGGCACCAGATGGAAGGCCTGGAAGACGATGCCGACATGCTGCCGGCGGAAACGCGCCAGGCCATCCTCGTTCAGGTGCCCGAGATCCTGGCCGGCGACGCGGACGGTGCCGCCGCTGGGGCGTTCCAGACCGGCCATCACCATCATCATGGTCGACTTGCCGGAACCGCTGGGACCGACCACGCCGACCCGTTCCCCGGCCGTCACCTGAAGATTCACGCCGCGCAGGATGTTGACGGGTCCGGCACCGCTGTCCAATTTCAGGTGGACGTCGTCGAGTTCAACGATGGAATCGTTGGAAGACCGGGCGATGGATTTTGACGACGTTGCAGGGGACTGAGCCTTGGGCATGCGACTCTCGCACAAGCGGAACGGACCATCGCCATATGGCACGACCCGCCGGGCTTTCAACACGGGCGCCTTCGCCGCGGCGCTGGCCTTCGTCTTTGCCGCAGGGGTATCGATGACCGTTCCGACCCGCGCGGATGCCGCGCAGCCGGTGAAGCTGCTGGCGCTGGGCGACAGCCTGACCGCGGGCTACGGCTTGCCGGAACAGCAGGGCTTCACCCGCCAGCTGGAGAAGGCGCTGGCCGCCAAGGGATACAGCGTCACCGTCATCAATGCCGGCGTGTCGGGCGACACCACCGCCGGCGGCCGGGCGCGGCTGGACTGGGCGCTGGCCGACAAGCCGGACGCCGCCATCGTCGAACTGGGCGCCAACGACATGCTGCGCGGGCTCGACCCCGATCAGGCCAAGGCGAACCTCGACGCCATCCTGAAGGCGCTGGCGGCGCGCAAGATCCCGACCCTGCTGGCCGGCATGCTCGCCTCGCCCAGCCTGGGCAAGCCCTACACCGACAAATTCAACGCCATCTATCCCGATCTGGCGAAGACCTACGACCTGCCGCTCTACCCGTTCTTTCTCGACGGGGTGGCGTTGCAGCAGGCGCTGATCCAGCCGGACGGGATGCATCCCAACGCCCAGGGCGTGGCGGTGATCGTGGAGCGCATCCTGCCCTCCGTCACCGCGCTGCTCGACAGCCTGCCGCAAATCCAGAAGACTACTGTCGAGAAGACAACGGAAAAGTCCGGAGGCTGACCCATGACCGTTACCCTGGACAGCGACACCCGCTTTCACGCCGCCTGCGCCGCCGGGGCGGAATGGGGGCCGACGGTCAAGGCCTGTCTCGACCGGCTGGGGCCGGTCGCCGGCTGCAACCTGGGCTTCCTCTACCTGACCGATGGGCTGGCGGAGCATGCGACCAGCATCGTCACCCTGCTGCGCGGGGTCACCGGCATCCGCCATTGGGTCGGCACCGCCGGCATCGGCGTGATGGCCAATGGCGAGGTCCTGTTCGACGAGCCGGGGATGGCGATCATGGCCGCCCGCCTGCCGGAGGACAGCTTCCGCCTGTTCCCCACCCTGACCGACGGGCTGGAGCCGCTGCGCGGCAGCGCCGGCGGCTGGCTGGACAAGCATGGCGCGGCGCTGGCGCTGGTCCATGTCGATCCGCACCATGCCGACATGGCCGGGCTGGTGTCCCGGCTGTCGGAGGAGGCCGGCGTCTTCCTGGTCGGCGGCCTGACCGCCTCGCGGGGGGAGTTCCCGCAGATCGCCGCCGGGGCCGAGGATGCCGATCCGGTCACCGAAGGCGGCGTGTCGGGCGTGCTGTTCGCGCCGAATCTGCCGGTCGCCACCGCCCTGACCCAGGGCTGCCGTCCCATCGGGCCGACGCGCACCGTCACCGCCAGCGACGACAACGTGATCCTGGAGATCGACAACCGCCCGGCGCTGGACGTCTTCAAGGAGGACATCGGGCCGGAGCTTGCCGCCGACCTGCGGCAGGTCGCCGGGGTGATCTGCGCCGGGCTGCCCATCGCCGGCTCCGACACCCAGGATTATCTGGTGCGCGACCTGATCGCCATCGACCCGCGCGCCGGCTGGATTTCCATTGCCGAGCGGGTGACCACCGGCCAGCCGGTGATGTTCACCCGCCGCGATCCTGAAACCGCCGCCGCCGACATGCGCCGGATGCTGGACAGCCTCAAGAAACGGGTGAAGGCGACGCCGAAGGGCGCGGTGTATGTCAGTTGTATCGCCCGTGGCCCCGGCCTGTTCGGCACCGCCAACGCCGAGCTGTCGATGATCCGCGACACCTTCGGCGACATTCCGCTGACCGGCTTCTTCGCCTCGGGCGAGGTGTCGCACAACCGGCTCTATGGCTATACCGGCGTGCTGACGCTCTTTCTGTAAAGATCATTTCGAATAAGGAACGTTCCGGATGCAGTATCGTCCGCTCGGCCGCACCGGCCTGTCGGTCAGCGCCATCGGCCTGGGCACCATGACCTGGGGCCGTCAGAACACCGAGGCCGAAGGCCATGCCCAGATGGACGCCGCTCTCGACCGCGGCATCAATTTCTGGGACACGGCGGAGATGTACGCCATCCCGCCCACCGCCGACACCTATGGCAAGACCGAGGCGGTGATCGGCAGCTGGTTCCAGTCGCGCGGCAAGCGTGACCGGGTGATCCTCGCCAGCAAGATCATCGGCCTGCCGGCCGGCGGCTTCGGCTGGGTGCGCGAGGGCAAGTCGCGGCTCGACCGCGCCAACCTCTTCGCCGCGGTGGAGGCCAGCCTGTCGCGGCTGAAGACCGACTACATCGACCTCTACCAGATTCATTGGCCCGACCGCGTCACCAACCGCTTCGGCGTCCGCACCTACCGCCACAAGCCCGAGCAGGACGGCGTACCGATCGAGGAGACGCTGGCGGCGCTGGCTGAGTTGGTGCAGGCCGGCAAGATCCGCCATGTCGGCCTGTCCAACGAAAGCCCCTGGGGCGTGATGCGCTGGCTGCGTGCCGCCGAGGTTGCGGGGCTGCCGCGCGTCGCCTCGATCCAGAACGCCTACAACCTGCTGAACCGGACCTTCGAGAATGGCCTGTCGGAGGTGGCTCTGCGCGAGGATGTCGGACTGCTCGCCTATTCGCCGCTGGGAGCCGGCACGCTGACCGGCAAATATCTGAATGGCGCCATCCCGCCGGGCAGC
Source organism: uncultured Azospirillum sp. (assembly GCF_946480385.1). The sequence continues at coordinate 4,938 of NZ_CAMLJP010000042.1, read as the reverse complement.
CGCCGCGCGCTCGACCACCGGCCGTCGCGCTACGCCACCGTCAACGCCGACGCGGCGACGGAGGCCTATCTGGACATCGCCCGCCGCCACGGTCTGGCGCCCAACCAGATGGCCATCGCCTTCACGCTGCAGCAACCCTTCGTCACCTCGTCGCTGATCGGGGCGACGACGATGGAAACGCTGATCTCCAACATCGACTCCATCGACGTGACCCTGTCGCCGGAGGTGATGGCGGAGATCGACGCCGTGCACAACCGCATGCCGGATCCGTGCCCGTAAAGCGCCGGCCGCAATTGCCCCCACCCTGACCCTCCCCCGCTGGGCGGGGGAGGGGATAAGTGCTGTTGCGGGAGAGTGGCGGCAGTCCCTCCCCCGCCCAGCGGGGGAGGATAGGTGGGGGTCTAATTCCCCGATAGATGGAGGCTCTCCATGCTCCGCCTGTTCGTCGCTCTCGACCTGAGCGAGGAGATCCGCCAGCGGTTGGCCGGTCTGGCCGGCGGGGTTCCCGGGGCGCGCTGGACCGACCCTGAGGCCATGCACCTGACCCTGCGTTTCATCGGCGAGGTGCCGGAGGATCAGGCGATGGACATCGACGCCGCCCTGGCGGAACTGCGGGCGCCGGCCTTCGCGCTCACGTTCGACGGCGTCGGCATGTTCGGCAGCGGTCGCAGGGCGCGGGTGCTGTGGGCGGGGGTGGAGCGCAACGAGGCGCTGGCCCATCTCCAGGCCAAGGTCGAATCTGCTCTGGTTCGCTGCGGCCTGCCGGCGGAGGAGCGGAAATTCTCCCCCCACATCACGCTGGCCCGGCTGAAGGATGCGCCGGCCGACCGCATCGGCCGCTTTTTGTCCGACCGCGGCCTGTTCCGCGCCGGGCCGATGCCGGTCGATCACCTCACGCTCTACCGCAGCCATCTCGGCAACGGCGGTGCGGTGTATGAGGCGTTGCGGGAGTATCCGCTGGAAAGCGGTGCTTAGGCGGTGATGCCGTCGCAGGGCTGGACGTCGGCGTCCGGTCCGTTGCCGCCGTCGGTCCCCACCACCCGATCCTTGCCGTCCTGCTTGGCGCGGTACATGCGCTGGTCGGCCAGTTCGACCAGGGATTCCCAGTCGGCGGGGCGGTCGGCCGTCTGTTCGGCGATGCCGATGCTGGCGGTCTGCAGGCTGCCGTCCGGCCGCTTGCCGAAACCGGCCCGGCGCATCCGCTCCACCGCGATCATCGCCCCCTCGACCGGTGTGTCCGGCATGACGACCAGGAATTCCTCCCCACCCCAGCGCACCAGCGCGTCGGACTGGCGCAGCAGGCTGCGGATGGTGTTGGCGGCGTGGCGCAGGACGCGGTCGCCCTCCTCGTGGCCATAGCGGTCGTTGACCGCCTTGAAGTCGTCCAGGTCGACGAAGATCGCCGACAGCGGCTGTGCCGTCCGTTCGGCATGGGCAACCTGGAGCTTCAGCAACTCCTCGCCGATGCGACGGGAGAAGGCGCCGGTCAGGGCGTCGTGCGCCGCCTGCTCCAGCAGCGCGATCATGAAATGCAGCTGGCTGATCGCCGCCAGCGTCGCCACCACCGCGATCAGCACCAGCAGCCACAGCGCGCTGATGTAGGAGGGGAACGGCATCACCAGCGAGCCGTAGAAGCCGGCGGCCAGATGGGCGCCCAGCATCGGGGCGGCGAACAGCGCGCCCTCCAGCGCGGTCAGCGGAAAGACGCTGAGCCCCGCCACCATCACGAAGGGCAGATAGCCGTAACCGGCGCTGACGGCGATGCGCAGGTCGTCGACGCCCTGGTTGTAGAGCAGCGGGTGCGATATGGCGAAGAACAGCGTCGGGATCGCCAGCAGGGCGGTCAGCCGCCACCAGGCGCAGGCCATGTCCTCGCAGGACCGGCGGTCGAAGGCGAGCGCCAGGAAGGCTGCGCTGGCGCTCAGGCGCAGCACGATCAGCCAGACCGCCAGCTTCCATTCGAAGACGGTGACGTCTATGGCGATCCACAGCGGTGTCAGCACGCCGAAGATCAGCGCCACCATGCGCACGCGCGACTGGATCATCGCGGCGCGGCGGCGCTGCAGGATCGGCGTGTGACCGGCCGGACGGATCAGGTCGGGCAGTTCGTCGCCGCGGACGAAGGCGCCGAACAGGGAGGCAAGAAGCCTGTCAACCCGCATCGGTCAGCCTGCCCCCGGCATGGGCCGGACATGTCGCCAATGGATTAGCCATGCTGGGTGATTACACGGGCATGAGGTCACCTTCAACGGCTTTCGCGCCGCAAGTGCTCTTCAGCCACCAGAAAACACGGAAAGATCCCGGCATGCGACAAAAAGTAACGGGCGGCGCATCATCGACACGCCGCCCGTTGATAATTTCCGCATTGGTGAAGGATCAGTCCTTCAGGTCTTCCCAAAGTTCCTTCACCTTGGCGAAGAAGCCCTCCGACTGCGGGTTCGACCCTTCCTTGGCGGCGCCCTCGAACTCGCGCAGCAATTCCTGCTGCCGCTTGGTCAGGTTCACCGGGGTCTCGACCACCGCCTGGATGTACATGTCGCCGCGCTGGGCGCTGCGCAGCACCGACATGCCCTTGCCCTTGATGCGGAACTGGTGGCCCGACTGGGTGCCCGGCGGCACCGTCACCTTGGTGCGGCTGCCGTCGATGGTCGGCACCTCCACCGAACCGCCGAGAGCCGCCGTGGTCATCGGGATCGGCACCCGGCAGTGGATGTTGGCGCCGTCGCGCTGGAAGATCGGGTGCGGCGCCAGCGCCAGGAAGATGTACAGGTCGCCGGCCGGTGCCCCGCGCAGCCCCGCCTCGCCCTCGCCGGCCAGGCGGATGCGGGTGCCGTCCTCGACGCCGGCGGGGATGTTGACCTGCAGGGTCTTTTCCTTGCGCAGCCGGCCGGAGCCGCCGCAGTTCTTGCAGGCGTCCTTGATGACCTTGCCGGCGCCGTGGCAGCCGGGGCAGGTCCGCTCGATGGTGAAGAAGCCCTGCTGCGCCCGCACCTTGCCGTGACCCTGGCAGGTCGGGCAGGTGATCGGCTGGGTCCCCGCCGCCGCACCGGAGCCGTTGCAGCTGTCGCACTGCACGGTGGTGGGCACGCGGATGGTGGTCTGGGTGCCCTTGAAGGCCTCCTCCAGCCCGATCTCCAGGTTATAGCGCAGGTCCTGGCCGCGGCCGGACGCCCCGCCGCCGCCGCGACGGCCGCCCATGAACTCGCCGAACATCTCGTCGAAGATGTCGGCGAAGCCGCCACCGCCGCCGAAGTCGAAGTTGAAGCCGCCGGCCCCGGCGCCCGCACCCGGACCACGGCCACCCTCGAAGGCGGCGTGGCCGAACCGGTCGTAGGCCGCGCGCTTCTGATCGTCCTTCAGGACGTCATACGCTTCGCTGATTTCCTTGAACTTCTGCTCGGCGTCCTTGTCACCCTGGTTGCGGTCCGGGTGGTACTGCATCGCCATCTTGCGATAAGCCTTTTTCAGCTCATCCGCGCTGGCGTTCTTCGCCACACCGAGCAGCTCGTAATAATCCTGTTTCGCCATGGGGGCCGACCGCCTTTGAGTCGTTCTGGTCCAAACTGTCCGCGTCGCGTCGGAGCCTGACCCCAGCATACCGAAGGCCCGCCGCCGGGAAAAGGCGGCGGGCCATCGATGCTCGCGTCAGGTCCGTATCAAAAAGAAGCTGGCCTAACCTCAGGCCGACTTCTTCTTGTCGTCCTGGACCTCTTCGAAGTCGGCGTCGACGACGCCCGGCTCGTTCGGCTGGGCGCCCGGCGCCTCGCCGCCCGCACCCGGGGCCTCGCCCTGGCCGGCCTTGTACATCGCCTCGCCCAGCTTCATCGAGACCTGGGCCAGAGCCTCGGTCTTCGCCTTGATGCCGTCCAGATCCTCGCTGTCCAGCACCGACTTCAGCTCGGCGACGGCAGCCTCCGCGGCGGTCTTGTCGGAGGCCGGGATCTTGTCGCCGTTCTCCTTGATGGTCCGCTCGGTGGTGTGGATCAGGGCGTCGGCATGGTTGCGGGCGTCGACCAGCTCACGGCGCTTCTTGTCGGCGTCGGCATGGGCCTCCGCGTCCTTCACCATCTTCTGGATGTCGGCGTCCGACAGGCCGCCGGAGGCCTGGATGCGGATCTGCTGCTCCTTGCCGGTCGCCTTGTCCTTCGCCGTGACGCTGACGATGCCGTTGGCGTCGATGTCGAAGGTCACCTCGATCTGCGGCACGCCGCGCGGCGCCGGCGGAATGCCGACGAGGTCGAACTGGCCGAGCAGCTTGTTGTCGGCCGCCATCTCGCGCTCGCCCTGGAAGACCCGGATCGTCACCGCGTTCTGGTTGTCCTCGGCGGTGGAGAAGACCTGGCTCTTCTTGGTCGGGATCGTGGTGTTGCGGTCGATCAGGCGCGTGAACACGCCGCCCAGCGTCTCGATGCCCAGCGACAGCGGGGTCACGTCGAGCAGCAGCACGTCCTTGACGTCGCCGGCCAGCACGCCGCCCTGGATCGCGGCGCCAAGGGCGACCGCCTCATCGGGATTGACGTCCTTGCGCGGTTCCTTGCCGAAGAACTCGGCCACCGCCTGCTGCACCTTCGGCATGCGGGTCTGGCCGCCGACCAGGATCACCTCGCCGATGTCGCTGGCGCGCAGGCCGGCGTCGTTCAGCGCGATGCGGCACGGTTCGATGGTCTTCTTCACCAGGTCTTCCACCAGCGCTTCCAGCTTGGCGCGGGTCAGCTTGATGTTGAGGTGCTTCGGGCCCGAGGCGTCGGCGGTGACGTACGGCAGGTTCACTTCGGTCTGCTGCGAGCTGGACAGCTCGATCTTGGCGCGCTCGGCCGCGTCCTTCAGGCGCTGCAGGGCCAGCGGGTCCTTGCGCAGGTCGATGCCCTGGTCCTTCTGGAACTCCTCGACGAGGTAGTCGATGACGCGCTTGTCGAAGTCCTCGCCGCCCAGGAAGGT
>NZ_CAMLJP010000041.1 GCF_946480385.1 uncultured Azospirillum sp. | reverse complement strand
ACCTTCGACGAGCCGGCGACCCGCCACGTCCAGGTCGCGGAAATGGTGATCGAAAAGGCCAAGCGGCTGGTCGAGCACAAGCGCGACGTGGTGATCCTGCTGGATTCCATCACCCGTCTGGCCCGCGCCTACAACACCGTCGTTCCGTCGTCGGGCAAGGTGCTGACCGGTGGTGTCGACGCCAACGCCCTGCAGCGTCCCAAGCGCTTCTTCGGTGCCGCCCGCAATGTGGAAGAGGGTGGGTCGCTGACCATCATCGCCACCGCGCTGATCGACACCGGCAGCCGCATGGACGAGGTGATCTTCGAAGAGTTCAAGGGCACCGGCAACTCGGAAATCGTGCTGGACCGCAAGCTCTCCGACAAGCGCACCTTCCCGGCCATCGACATCTCCAAGTCGGGCACCCGCAAGGAGGAACTGCTGGTCGACAAGGGCACCATGTCGAAGATGTGGATCCTGCGCCGCATCCTGATGCCGATGGGCGTGACCGACGCGGTGGACTTCCTGGTCGACAAGCTGAAGCACACCAAGTCGAACAACGAGTTCTTCGAGAGCATGAACCAGTAGGACCCGGATCTGCCCTCTCCTTCGGGGGAGGGCGGCACGGAAAAAGGGCGGGGGCCTTTCGGCCACCCGCCCTTTCTTTTTCAGCTCAGCTTGATCCCTTGGCCCGATCCGCCGGATCAGAAGGGCGGCTGCTGCGGCTGTTCGGCCTGCTGACCGGACTGGCGGTGGTACAGCTCGGCGAAGTCGATCGGGTTGATCATCAGCGGCGGGAAGCCGCCTTCGCGGGTCGCGCTGGAGACGATGGCGCGGGCGAACGGGAAGATCATCCGGGCGCCTTCGATCATCAGGACCGGGCGGTGATGCTCCTCCGGCAGGCCGGGGAACTGGAACAGCGCGCCATAGGCCAGCTCGACCAGGAAGGCCACGGACTCGCCCTGGCGGGCCTCGCAGCGCAGGTTCAGCGTCAGCTCATAGATGTCGTCGCCGACCTTCTGGCCCTGGACATCGACACCGATGTTCACCTGCGGCTGCGGCTGGTTCGGCAGCAGGCTCTGCGGGGCGTTGGGGTTCTCGAACGAGAAGTCCTTCACATACTGCGCGAGGACATGCATCGGCAGCGAAGAGGTCTGCTGCTGCTCGGCGCCGTTGCTCATCTGATCGGACATAACGGACTCCTAATCGCCGGCTGTCGTCCCGGCCATCGTTCCCCATCGGGAAAGGGCGGGGACGGTGGGCCGACCCGGATGTGAGGTGACAGGGGTTGGTTCGCGACGGTTGTGCCTTCGCCCAAGGGGCTGGCTATCACGGATCGGTCGTCCTGCCAACGGAAACCGCCGGCCCGCCGGCCGGTCAGCGCCGCTCATCCGGGCGGTGCTTCCCCCATTGGGAATCGGTCAGCCGGGGCGCGTCGCGGTCGTCGGTTTCATCGCCCGTCTTTCCTTCGCCCATCTTTCCATCGCCGGGCGTAACGTCGCGGTAGTCGCCGTCGATAACGCCGGGCACCCCAGGGGCGGGACGGAAAGGATCATCGGCCTGCCGGGGGCCCTCCGCGCCGAAACCGGGTCCGCCGAACCCCCCGGCTCCGAAATTGCCGGCGCCGAAGCCGGGGCGGCCGGCGGTGGTGGTGAAGACCGGCATCCCGGCCCCCATGCGGCCGAGCAGCCAGCGGCCGATGCCGCGGCGCAGCGGCCCGATCAGCAGGGCGATGCCCAGGATGTCGGTCAGGAAGCCGGGGATGATCAGCAGGATGCCGGCCAGCACGGCGCAGAAGCCGTCCAGGACGGTGCCGATCGGCGCCTCGCCGCGGGCCGCTGCCGCCTGGGCGCGGGTCAGCGAGGCCAGCCCCTGGTGACGGACCAGCAGCACACCCACCACCGCCGACAGGGCCAGCAGCCCGATGGTCGGCCCGGCGCCGATCCAATCGCCGACCTGGATGAATCCGACGATCTCCAGGATCGGCAGAAGAAGGATCAACAACAGGGGATTCATGGTGTCCTTGCTCTTCGGGCTCGCTGCCCCTATCTAGGTTTGGATAGGTCGTCCGGACGAAACACCGGCGGCTGCATCCAATTGGCGGTTACTGGTGGCGTTCACTGGCGGGCAAGCAACACGTAATGCCGCCCGGCCGCAAGGTCCAGGGGCGGGCCGGATCCGCCGGCGATTTCGCCCCCGCTAAAGGCTTCACGACAAGTGGTTTTGGAAGGAACAGATGATGGGAGACGGGTTCGTGTTCATCGAGATCGTGATCTTCGCGATGATCGCGGCCTTCCTCGTTTATCGGCTGCGCAGCGTGCTCGGCCGCCGGACGGGGGAGGAGCGTCAGCGCCCCAACCCCTTCACCGCCGCTCCGAACCCGGCGAAGCCCGACAATGTCGTGCCCCTGCCGGAGCGTAACCGGCCGCGGCCTGATGCCGCACCCGGCGCGGACGTGACGGCCTCGGACGAGCCGCTGTCGCTCGCCGCCTCCATCGACCAGCTCCGCGCCGCCGATCCGAATTTCGACGAGAAGCATTTCCTGGAAGGCGCCAAGGCGGCCTTCGCCATGATCGTCGACGCCTTCGCCCGCGGCGACACCGCGACGCTGCGTCCGCTGCTGGCCGACGACGTCTATGAAAGCTTCGCCCGTGTCATCCGCGACCGTCAGGCCGCCGGCGAGCAGCACGAGGCCCGCATCGAGATCGTTCGCGAGGCCGAGGTGGTGGAGGTGAAGCTGGATGCCGCCCGCACCGCCCGCGTCACCGTGCGTCTGGTCACCGATCAGGTGAATGTGGTGCGTGACCGCGACGGCGCCGTCATCGACGGCGATCCCAAGGCGCTGGTGGAGAACACCGACGTCTGGACCTTCGCCCGCAACCTCCGCTCCCGCGATCCCAACTGGGCGCTGGTCGAGGTTCGTCCGGTCCAGTAATGACGTTCCGTCACCGTCCCGGTTTCAGCGCCATCGCCCTCTTCGGGGCGGTGGCGTTGCTGTTTTCGGCCTGCGCCCCCAAGGAAGAGGCGAAGCCGCCGCCCGATGCCCTGACCCTGGCGCCGCTGTCCTTCGCCGAGCTGCCGGGCTGGCGCACCGACCCGGTTGCCCAGGCGGTGCCGGCGCTCGCCCGCTCCTGCGCCCGGTTCAGGACGCAGCCGAAAGACCGGCCGGTCGGGCCGGGCGGGGTGGCGGGGACCATCGGCGACTGGCAAGGCCCTTGCGCTCAACTGGCGGATCTGCCGGCCGGCGACGATGCCGCCGCCCGTGCCTTTTTCGAGGCGAACTTCACCCCCTATGCCGCTGGCAACAACGGCACGCGCGAGGGGCTGTTCACCGGCTATTACGAAGCCGAGCTGGAGGGCAGCCGCAAGCCGGATCCGGCCTATCCGGTGCCGCTCTATCGCCGCCCGGCCGATCTGGTGATGGTCGATCTCGGCGATTTCTCCGATCGCTGGAAGGGGGAGCGCACCGCCGGCCGGGTGGTGGACGGTCGGCTGAAGCCTTACGAGGATCGCGCCGCCATCGTCGCGGGGGCGCTCAAGGGCAAGGGGCTGGAACTGGTCTGGGTGAAGGATCCGATCGGCGCCTTCTTCCTGCAAATCCAGGGGTCGGGGCGGATCCAGCTGGCAGACGGCGGTGAGATGCGCGTCGGTTACGCCGGCCAGAACGGCCACAAATACGTCGCCATCGGCAAGGAGCTGATCGAGCGCGGCGCGCTGAAGCGGGAGGAGGTCTCGCTTCAAACCATCCGCGACTGGCTGCTCGCCCATCCCGATCAAGCCGCGGCGGTGATGAACGTCAACCCGTCCTACGTCTTCTTCCAACCGTTGTCGGGCGATGGTCCGAACGGCGCGCAGGGCGTGGCCTTGACGCCGGGCCGCAGTCTGGCGGTGGACTCGAAGTTCATGCCTTACGGCGTGCCGGTCTGGCTGGATGCCGAGGACCCGCTCGATGCCGGGCAGCGATTGCAGCGGTTGCTGGTCGCCCAGGACACCGGCGGGGCGATCCGCGGGCCGGTGCGCGGCGATGTCTTCTGGGGCCATGGCCCGGAGGCGGAGCAGCGGGCCGGGGTGATGAAAAGCCGGGGGAGCTACGCGCTGCTGCTGCCGAAGAGCGTGAAGGTGGCGGCAGGCGGGTAGGGGGCCAACGGAGGAATGTTTCACGTGAAGCAGGGGGCACCCGACGCGAGTGCCCCCCGCCCAATCACAGAATGAACTTCGACAGATCGGCGTTCTTCGCCAGACCGCCGACCCGCTCGCGGACCAGGGCGGCATCGATGGTGACGGTCTCGCCGGCGCGGTCGCTGGCGGCGAAGCTGATCTCCTCCAGCAGGCGCTCCAGCACCGTATGCAGGCGCCGGGCGCCGATGTTCTCGACGGAGCTGTTGATCTCCGCCGCCAGACGGGCCAGCTCGTCGATGCTGTCGTCGGTGAAGACCAGATCGACCTCCTCCGTCTTCATCAGCGCCTTGTACTGACGGATCAGGCTGGCTTCCGGTTCGGTCAGGATGCGCTTGAAGTCGTCCTGGCTCAGTGCCTTCAGCTCGACACGGATCGGCAGTCGGCCCTGCAGCTCGGGCAGCAGGTCGGACGGCTTGGCGATGTGGAAGGCGCCGGACGCGATGAACAGGATGTGGTCGGTCTTCACCGGGCCGTGCTTGGTCGACACCGTCGTGCCTTCGATCAGCGGCAGCAGGTCGCGCTGAACGCCCTCACGGCTGACATCGGCGCCGCGGGCATCGGAGCGGGCGGAGATCTTGTCGATCTCGTCCAGGAAGACGATGCCGTTCTGCTCGACCGCGCGAATCGCCTCCGCCACCACCTTTTCCTGGTCCAGCAGCTTGTCGGACTCCTCGGCCATCAGCACGCCGTGGCTTTCGGCCACCGTCATGCGGCGGGTCTTGGTGCGGCCGCCCATCATCTTGCCGAACATGTCGTTCAGGTTCAGCATGCCCATCTGGGCGCCCGGCATGCCGGGGATGTCGAAGGTCGGCATATTGCCGGCGCCGGTGTCGGCGACCTGGACCTCGATCTCCTTGTCGTTCAGCGTGCCTTCGCGCAGCATCTTGCGGAACTTGGCGCGCGTCTCCGCACTGGCGCTGTCTCCGCACAGCGCGTCGAGCACGCGCTCCTCCGCCCGCAGTTCGGCCTTGGCGGCGACCTCCTTGCGCAGGCGCTCGCGGGTCAGGCCGATGGCGGCCTCCACCAGATCGCGGACAATCTGCTCGACGTCGCGGCCGACATAGCCGACCTCGGTGAATTTGGTGGCCTCCACCTTCAGGAAGGGGGCCTGGGCCAGCCGGGCGAGGCGGCGGGCGATCTCGGTCTTGCCGACGCCGGTCGGGCCGATCATCAGGATGTTCTTCGGCAACACCTCTTCCCGCAAGCCCTCGGGCAGCTGCTGCCGGCGCCAACGGTTGCGCAGCGCGATGGCGACCGCGCGCTTGGCGTCGTTCTGACCGACGATGTAGCGGTCGAGTTCCGAGACGATCTCGCGCGGGCTGAAGGCGGTGCTGTCGGCGGACACGGAAGCGGTCTGAATCGTCATGGCGGTCACAGCTTTTCCAGGGTGACGTTTTCATTGGTGTAGACGCAGATGCCGGCGGCGATCTTCATCGCCTTGCGCGCCACGGCTTCCGCATCCATCCCGTCGATGTCGATCAGCGCACGGGCCGCCGACAGGGCGTAGGACCCGCCGGAGCCGATGCCGATCAACCCGTCCTCCGGCTCCAGCACGTCGCCATTGCCGGTCAGCACAAGACTGACCGACTTGTCGGCGACGGCCATCATCGCCTCAAGCCGGCGCAGATAGCGGTCGGTGCGCCAGTCCTTGGCCATCTCGACGCAGGCGCGGGTCAGCTGGCCGGGATACTGCTCCAGCTTGCCTTCCAGCCGCTCGAACAAGGTCATCGCATCGGCGGTGGCGCCGGCGAAACCCGCCATCACCGAACCGCCGGCCAGCCAGCGGACCTTGCGCGCGTTGGCCTTCATCACCGTCTGGCCGACCGAGACCTGCCCGTCGCCGGCGATCACCACCTGACCGTTCTTGCGCACCGACAGGATGGTGGTGCCGTGCCATTGGATGGGATCATGTGGATTGGACGCTGGATAGGTCATGCGGAAACCATGCTGGAAAATGGGGAACGGCCTGCCGCCCAGATGCAGAAGCTCAAAACCCCATGAATCGTGGCGGCAGGGCATCCGGTCTATGTGGGAGGGGCAATGTCGCCGTCAAGCGGTTCGCCGTCCGGCGCCTCGTCCTCCCACAGCGGGTCGGGCGGGCTGTTGCGGCGTGGTTTGTCGCGTTTGGACGGGGTGAGAGGCTGGACGGCGGCAACCGGATCCGCCCCAAGACGGTCGAGCAGCGGGCCGATCGCCAGGAACTCCACAAGCCCGGCCGGCGTGACGGGGGAGCGGCCGGCGGCCGGTGCCACGCCGACCAGTGCGCCGCTTCCGTCGAGCAGCGGGTCGCCGGCTTCCGTCACCGCGGTGAACAGGTCGGCCGAGCCCAGATCCGCCTGGATCAGGGTGCCGCCGCGAGCCTCGTCGGCCGGCAGACCGCCGACGATGCCGGCCATTTCCTTCCCGCGTCCGCCGATGACCGCCCGCACCGGTTCGCTGACGCGCAGGGTCGCGGTGCGCACGGGCAGGGCAGGCAGCCGCGCCGGCACCCGAACCAGGGCGAAGCCGCTGGCCGCGTCGCGCCCGACCACCCAGCCGGTCAGTTCCACCCCGCGGGCCGGGCGCACCGTGACGGTGGGGTCGGATCCGGGGAGGGGAGCCAGCACCACCCCCTGCACCTCGCCGGCGACGTCGGCTTCCCCGATCACCAGCCCATGCGACCGGCCGACCGGTATCCTCGACGATGCGATTCGGCCGGATCCGGTCCCGCCTCGAAGGAGCAGGCGGTTAGGGACAGCCTGTGCAGGGGCTGCGGCCGGAGCGGACGGTGACGCGGTCGGCGTGGCGGTCGGCGTCAGCGGAATGGGTCGGGATCCGGCCGGTGCCGTCACGGGAAACGCCATTGATGGCGACGCGGCCGGGGAGGGCAGGGAGCCGCCGGACAGCAGGGTGCGGAAACCGGCATCGGCGGCGAGCGCCTCCACCGCCGCGGCGAAGGCCTCTTCGACCAACAGGGTCTCGCCCTGGGGCACACCGCGTTCCTGCGCCGTGGCGCCGGTGGTGACCAGGCGGTGGACCAGCCCGTCGCCGCGCGCGTCATAGACCGTCCATCCCACCCTGACGCTGCCGGTGCCGGAACTGCCCTTGCTGCTGCCGGTCAGCCAATTGGTGCGGTGGCACAGCTCCAGCTGCACGTCGCGCAGGTCGCCTTGCACGGTGAAGCGGGCGCGGCTGCGGTTGCCGTCCGGGTTGTCGGGACCGCCGGGCCGGCCGACCACGTCGAAGCCGACGGCGGTCATCACCTCGGCGAACCGCTCGTCGAAGGTGGAGCCGCGCCGCATGTTGACGCCGCTGGTCCAATAGACGTCGTCATAGGGCGGAGCACAGTCGATGCCCCAGACATAGCGGCCGATCTGCATTCCCCGCCGCATCGACCCGATCGTCAGTTCGCCGAAGCGGAAGGGCGCCGTGGTGCCGGCGGCGACCGGCGGCGCCGCCTTTCCGACCGGCGGAGGCGGGGACATGCCGCCGCAGCCGGCCGGCAACAGACCGAGAAGGAGAATCAGGACTGCGGCGAATCGGCGCGGGTGGGTCGTCATAGTCGGATATGCACGCATGAAGTGTGAAAGACTGTACTCTGCACACCCATGTAGGACAATCGTCGGAATGGACAGAGCGCGCATCATTCGTGCCGGATGCTGGCGCGCAGGGATGCTTCCTGCTACAAAACCGCCATGGACCAGACCCCCACCAACGGCGGCCGCCGCGCCTCGATCGAGCGGAACACCACGGAGACCCGGATCCGGGTCGCGCTGAACCTTGACGGCACCGGCGTCTACGACGTCAAGACGGGGGTCGGCTTCCTCGACCACATGCTGGAACAGCTGTCGCGCCACAGCCTGATGGACCTGACGGTCCTGGCCGACGGCGACCTGCACATCGACTATCACCACACCACCGAGGACACCGGCATCGCCATCGGCATGGCGGTGGCGAAGGCGCTGGGCGACCGCAAGGGCATCCAGCGCTACGGCCATTCCTATGTCCCGATGGACGAGACGCTGACGCGGGTGGCGCTGGACTTCTCCAACCGGCCCTACCTGATCTGGAAGGTGAACTTCACCCGCGACAAGATCGGCGATTTCGACACCGAGCTGTTCCGCGAGTGGTTCCAGGCCTTCGCCATGGCCGCCGGCGTGACGCTGCACGTCGAGAACCTGTATGGCGAGAACAACCACCATATCGTGGAAAGCTGCTACAAGGCGCTTGCCCGCGCGCTGCGCGCCGGGGTGGAGATCGACCCGCGCAAGCGCGATGCGGTGCCCTCCACCAAGGGCACGCTCGGCGGATCGCTCTGACGGCGGGGACCTGAACTCCCCCTCCGCCGTCCTATCGGAAGGTTTGTCACGTCCATGGAAACGGTCGCGCTGATCGATTACGGCTCCGGCAACCTGCGCTCCGCCGCCAAGGCGATCGAGCGCGCGGCCGGCGAAGCCGAGGCCTCCTACACCATCCTCGTCACCTCCGACGCCGATGCGGTCCGCCATGCCGACCGCGTGGTGCTGCCCGGCGTCGGCGCCTTCGCCGATTGCAAGCGCGGCCTGTCGGAGGTCCCCGGCATGCTCGACGCACTGGAAGAGGTGGTGCACCGTCGCGGCCGGCCCTTCCTGGGCATCTGCGTCGGCATGCAGCTGATGGCCGAACGCGGCCGCGAATATGGCGTGACCGAAGGGCTGGGCTGGATCCGCGGCGAGGTGGTGAAGCTGGATCCGGCGGATCCGGCCCTGAAAATCCCGCACATGGGCTGGAACGAGCTGAACATCCGCCATCCGCACCCGGTGCTGGCCGGACTGCCGGAGGGCGCGCATGCCTATTTCGTCCATTCCTATCAGTTCAAGCCGGCCGATCCCGACACGCTGATCGCGTCCGCCGATTACGGCGGGCCCTTCGCCGCGGTGGTCGGGCGCGACAATCTGGTGGGCACCCAATTCCACCCGGAAAAGAGCCAGGCCACCGGTCTGGCGCTGATCGCCAATTTCCTGCGCTGGAAGGTCTAAGCCGATGGCAGAGATCGCCATCGACAAGGTCGACGCGCTGAAGACCGCCGATCTGCATGACCTGTGCGACGCGGCCGACGACGCCATCCGCGCCGGCGGTGGGTTCGGCTGGGTCGAGCCGCCGCCGCGCGACGTGATGGAGCGCTTCTGGAAGGGCGTGCTGGTGGTGCCGGAACGGGTGCTGTTCATCGCCCGCCTCGATGGGGTGGTGGCCGGATCCGCCCAACTGGTCAAGCCGCCGCGCAACAACGAGGCGCAGGCCCACGCCGCCCAGCTGACCACCAGCTTCGTCGCCCCCTGGGCACGGGGCCACGGTCTTGCCCGCCGCTTGACCCTGGCGGTGGTGGAAGAGGCGCGCGCCGTCGGCTTCCAGGTGTTGAACCTGGACGTCCGGGTGACGCAGGAGGCGGCGATCACCCTCTACGAATCGCTCGGCTTCAGGCGCTGGGGCACCCACCCCTTCTATGCGCTGGTGCAGGGCAAGCCGCTTGCCGGACATTTCTACTGCAAAGACCTACAGCCCGATTCCCAGCCGTCCGCCGAATAACGCCCGATAACCGCCAGCCACGCCATAGGAAGACGCCCGCGATGATCATCTATCCCGCCATCGACCTCAAGGACGGTGCCTGCGTCCGCCTGCTGCGCGGCGAGATGAGCCAGGCCACGGTCTTCAACACCGATCCCGGCGAACAGGCCCGCCTGTTCCAGAGCCAGGGCTTCGAATGGCTGCATCTGGTCGACCTCAACGGCGCCTTCGAAGGCAAGCCGGTGAACGGCGCCGCGGTGGAAAGCATCCTGAAGTCGGTCACCATCCCGGTCCAGCTCGGCGGCGGCATCCGCGATCTGAACACCATCGGCATGTGGCTGGAGAAGGGCATCAGCCGCGTCATCCTGGGCACGGTGGCGCTGCGCGATCCGGAACTGGTGAAGGCGGCCTGCCGCGAGTTCCCCGGCAAGGTCGCCGTCGGCATCGACGCGCGCGAAGGCTATGTCGCGGTGGCCGGCTGGGCCGAGACCTCCGACATCAAGGCGCTGGATCTGGCGCTGAAGTTCGAGGATTGCGGCGTCGCCGCCATCATCTACACCGACATCAACCGCGACGGCGCCATGGGCGGCGTCAACGTGGAATCGACCTCCGACCTCGCCTTCCACCTGACCACCCCGGTGATCGCGTCGGGCGGCGTCTCCTCCATCGAGGACCTGAAGGCGCTGAAGCTGGAGGAGGATACCGGGATCGAGGGCGTGATCTGCGGCCGTGCGCTGTATGACGGCCGGATCGACCCGAAAGAGGCGCTGACCCTGCTCTCCGCCCCCGCCGTCGAGGACGCCGACTGATGCTGAAGATGCGCGTCATCCCCTGCCTGGACGTCAAGGACGGCCGGGTGGTCAAGGGGGTCAATTTCGTCGATCTGGTCGATGCCGGCGATCCGGTGGAACAGGCCCGCGTCTACGACCGCGAGGGGGCCGACGAGCTGACCTTCCTCGACATCACCGCCAGCCACGAGAACCGCGACACCATCTTCGACGTGGTGCGGCGGACGGCGGAACAGGTCTTCATGCCGCTGACCGTCGGCGGCGGCGTGCGCACGGTTGACGACATCCGCAAGCTGCTGCTGGCCGGCGCCGACAAGGTGTCGATCAACACCGCGGCGATCCACCGTCCGGATTTCGTGCGCGAGGGGGCGGAGAAGTTCGGCGCCCAGTGCATCGTCGTCGCCATCGACGCCAAGAAGGTCGCTCCCGGCAAATGGGAGGTCTTCACCCATGGTGGACGCAACGCCACCGGCATTGACGCGGTGGAATGGGCCAAGCGGATGGAATCGCTGGGGGCGGGTGAAATCCTGCTGACCTCGATGGACCGCGACGGAACCAAGAGCGGCTTCGACCTGGAACTGACGCGCACGGTGGCGGACTCGATCCGCATTCCGGTGATCGCGTCGGGCGGCGTCGGCACGCTCGACCATCTGGTGGAGGGCATCCGCGAGGGTCACGCCACCGCCGTGCTCGCCGCCTCGATCTTCCATTTCGGCACCTACACCATCGGGCAGGCCAAGGCGGCGCTGAGCGCCGCCGGCATCCCGGTGCGCCCGGCCAAGGCCGTGGAGACTGCAAATGGGTGACAAGAAGGCTGTGGAGAAGGTCAGCGACAAGGCGGTCGAAAAGGCGCCGGCCCTGCCGTCGGCCGAGGTGCTCGACCGGCTGTTCACCACCGTGCTGGCCCGCAAGGGGGCGGATCCGGAGACCTCCTACACCGCGAAGCTCTACAGCCGAGGCACCGCCAAGATCGCCCAGAAGGTGGGCGAGGAGGCTGTTGAGGCGATCCTGGAAGCTGTGCGCGGCGACAAGGCGGCGCTGGCCGCGGAATCCGCCGACCTGCTCTATCACCTGCTGGTGCTGTGGGCCGACACCGGGCTGGATCCGGCGGAGGTCTGGAGCAAACTCGCCCAGCGCGAGGGCACCAGCGGCATCGACGAGAAGAAGTCCCGTAAAGCTTGAGTGGGGCTTGAACGGGACTCCCCAACAAGAGGACGCATGCGATGGCCAAGAGCTATGACGCCAACAACGTGTTCGCCCGCATCCTGCGCGGCGAAATCCCGTGCAAGAAGGTGCATGAGACCGAACACGCGCTCGCCTTCCACGACATCGAGCCGCAGACGCCGACCCATGTGCTGGTGATCCCCAAGGGCGCCTACATGGACATGGACGACTTCACCGCTAAGGCGTCGGACGCCGAGATCGCCGGCCTGTTCCGCGCGGTGGGCGAGGTCGCCCGCATGGTCGGCGCCGACGGTCCCGGCTATCGCGTGCTGTCCAATTGCGGCGAGGCTGCGCATCAGGAAGTGCCCCACCTGCACATCCACATCTTCGCCGGGCGCGACCTGGGGCGGATGATCGGGAAGGCTTGAGGTTAGATTTCCCTCTCCCACTGGGGAGAGGGAAACATCTACCGCCTCCGCACCCCCACCCGCCGCCGCGTTCCCTTCTTCGGCGGCACCGCGTCCAAAATCGCCAGAATCGCCTCGATCCCCTCCTCGTCGAGATCGCCGATGCGCTCCGACAGCCGGTTGGCAAGCTCGGTCGCCCGGGCGCTCAGCCCCGCGGTGTCGACGGTCACGCGCGGGTGGGACAGATCCGCCAGCCGTTCCAGCTCCTCCGCCTCGTCCCAGATGATGCCGAAATAGGCGCAGATCTGCCGGACCAGCTGCGGCGACGGCTGGCCGCGCTTGCCATGTTCCAGGGCCGACAGGTAGGCGGACGAGATGGACAGGTCGGTCGCCATCTGCTTCAGCGTCACGCCCTTGGCGTTGCGCAGCGACCGGACCCGTTCGCCGAACGGGGTCATGGGAAGTCCCTGATTGTCTGGGACTCAGTCCTTACGGTCGCGCCGCCGTTTGATCAAGACATACAACGCACCGTCGCCGCCATCCTTCGGCCGGGCCGGCTGGATCGCCAACACCATCGGGCGCAGGGCCGGATCCGCCAGCCAGCGGGGGGTGGCCTGACGCAGCACGCCCAGACCGCCGAAGCTGCCTTTGCCGGTGATGACCAGAACGCAGCGACGGCCCTCGTTCCAGGCACGGTGGACGAAGGCGGCGAGCGCGGTGTGCGCCTGGGCCTGTGTCATGCCGTGCAGGTCGATGCGGCCGTCGATTTCCAGCTCGCCGCGGCGGAAACGGTCGCCGGTGCGGCGGTCGATGTTGGCGGTCGAACCCGGCGTCAGCGGCGGATGGCTCGGTCGGGCAGGACGGGGCGGGGAGGGGAATTGCCGGGCGGTCGGCGGCGGGGCGAGGCTGGTCGCCACCGGCTCCTCCACCAGTTCCGCCATGGTCGCCACCGGTTCCGGCTCTGCCTCGACCACACGACCCGGCATCGGTTCGGCGTCGCGCATGGCGAGCCGCCACAGGCGCCGCTCGTCGGGCGTGGGCAGTCGTCTGCGGGTCATCGGCGCGGAACCTTCTGCGGAAACGAAAAGGGCGGTGCCGACGGATAAAGCCCGTCGGCCCGCCCCTGTCAATGTGTGTTGCCGCAAAGTGAAAGAAAAGGCGTCCGGAAAAAGGACGGTGACGGTGGCGACGGTCAGCCGCCGGCCTTCAACGCGTCCAAACGCCCCTTCAACAGGGTGTATTCGGGGTCGCTCGGCTTGAACTGGGTGATCAGCTTGCCCCAATGGTCGGCGGCCTCGTCCTTGCGGCCCGACATCATGGCGTCGAGGCCGAGCAGCCACAGCGCGTCCTTGTTGTCCGGCTCCGCCTTCAGCGCCAGACGCAGGGCGGACGTCGCCTCTTCCGGCAGCGGCTTCGGCGTCTCGTTGCGCGGCTGGGTCTGCAGCACGGCGTTGGCGTAGGCGACCTGCACGTCGGCCCGCTCCGGCGCCCGCTCGCGCGCCTTGCGGGCGGCGTCCAGCGCCTTGGCCGGCTCGCCCAGCACGCCGTAGGAACGGGCGAGCTTCAGCCAGCCGTCGACGTCCGACGGATCGGCGTCCAGCCGGGAGGCGAGATTGGCGACCATGCCGCGGATCATCTCGTCCTGGCCGGCCATGTTGCTCTGGGCATTGCCCTGGGCGTTGGCCTGCGCGTTCGGGGCCGTCTGCTGAGCCTGCTCCTTCTGTTCCGGCGGAAGCGGCTGCGGCGTCACCTTGGCGGGGTCGAGGTTCAGCGCCACCGCCGCTTCGCGGATCTGGTCGCGGACCACCGGCACCCATGGCGCATCGGCGGGGGATTCCGCCATCAACGCGCTCCAGCGGTCCAGCGCCCCCTGCTGGTCGCCGGCCTGGAAGCGGGCAAGGGCCGCGAAGAAGCGGGCACGCGGGTCCTTGGGTTCCTTCGCCAATACGGCGTCGAAGGCGGCCACCGCCTCTTCCGGCACCATCCCGTCATTTGCGGAGACCAGCGTCTCGCCGAACAGGCCCTGGATCTCGACATCGTCCTTGTTCAGGGCGACGGCGTGGCGCAGCGCGTCGGCCGCGTCGGCGTTGCGGCCCATCTTGGCATAGGCCTGGCCCAGGATCAGCCAGCCCTGCAGATCGTTGGGGTTCTCGGCCAGCTGGGCCTTCAGCTTGTCCATAGCGGCCAGCACGCTCTTGGGCGGACCGCCGCGCTCCTGCTCCAGATTGCGCGAGGCGAGCGGCTGGGCCGGCAGGTCGGGGCGGCCGACCGAGCCGTAGACCGCGAGCGCGCCGACCGGCAGCAGCACCGCCAGCAGCACCGCCAGCACACGGCCGCTGCGCGCCGTCGCCGGCGCACCGGTGTTGCCCTCCTTCTCGGCGGTCGCCAGCATGCGCCGGGCGATTTCCGCCTTGGCCGCCTCGGCCTGGGCGTCGTTGATCAGGCCGCGGGCCCGGTCGCGCTCCAGCTCGTCCAGCTGGTCGCGATAGACCTCGCGGTCGAACTCCTCGCGGCCAGGGACAAGATCATGGCCGGATCCGGACGACCGCAGCAACGGCGGCACCAGCAGCAGCAGAACGGCCGCGGTCAGGACGGCGGCGAAAATCCAGAACAGCATCAGTCGTCTTTCCGCAGCAGGGCGTCCAGCCGCCGCCGCTCATCCGCGCTCAGGGGAGCGGTGTCGGCGCCGGCGGCGACACCGCGCCGCCCGCGCAGGAACAGGAAGGTGCCGATTGCTCCCAGCAGCAGCACGGCGAAGGGGCCGATCCACAGCACCAGCGTGGTCGCCTTGAAGGGCGGGCGCAGCAGCACATAGTCGCCGTAACGGTCGGTGACGAACTCCATCACCTTGTCGTCGCTGTCGCCGGCCTTCAGCCGGTCGCGCACCAGAATCCGCAGGTCGCGGGCCAGCGGCGCGTTGCTGTCGTCGATCGACTGGTTCTGGCAGACGAGGCAGCGCAGCTCCTGGCTGATGGCGCGGGCACGGGATTCCAGCGCCGGGTCCTTCAGCACCTCGTCGGGCTGGACGGCCAGGGCGGGGGAGAGCGTTGACAGCGCCAGCAGGGCGGCGAGAAGGATGCGCTTCATCAGCCCTGCCTCAGATGCTTGACCATGGGGAGGATCTGCTCCTCCACCACCTGCGGGGTCAGCGGGCCGACATGCTTGTAGCGGATGCGGCCCTTGCGGTCGATCAGGTAGCTTTCCGGCACGCCGTAGACACCCCAGTCGATCGACACCCGGCCGTCCTGGTCGGCGCCGATGGCGGCATAGGGGTTGCCGTTGCGCGACAGCCAGGTCAGCGCATCCTCCGGCTTGTCCTTGTAGTTGATGCCGTAGACCGTCACCCCCTGCTCCCGCGACAGGCGGGTGATGACGGGATGCTCCGCCTTGCAGGGGATGCACCAGGAGGCGAAGACGTTCACCAGCGTCACGTCGCCCTCCAGCTTGGCCGAGGACAGGCCGCCGGTCGCAGGCTGCCCCGGAATGGCCGGCAGGTCGAAGGTCGGGGCCGGCTTGTCGATCAGGGCCGACGGGATGTCGCGCGGGTCACGCTCGAACCCCAGGTAGAAGGCCACGCCCACCCCGATGAACAGCAGGAAGGGCAGCAGGTACAGAAGGCGGCGCATCGTGTCTTGGTCCTCATTCGGCCGGCAGCGGGGCCGATTTTCCGGCCGATTTTCCGGTTGCCCGGCGGCGTTCGGGCGCGCCGATGCGGAAGCGGCGGTCGGTCAGGCTCACCAGCCCGCCCAGCATCATGCCGACGCCGCCGATCCAGATCCACGGCACCAGCGGGTGGTGGTAGATGCGGACGATCCAGGCGGTGCCGTTCTGCGTCGGGTCGCCCAGCGCCACATAGAGGTCTGAGAAGACCGTGGTGTGGATGGCCGATTCCGTGGTGGTCATGCGGGTGGTGCTGTAGCTGCGGCGCTCCGGCTCCAGCGTGGCGATGGGCCGGCCGTCCTTCGTCACCGTGAAGATGCCGCGCTCCGCCTTGAAGTTCGGGCCGTTCACCAGCCCGACGCTGTCGAAGTGGAACTCGTAGCCGGCGACGCTGGTCTGGTCGCCCGGCTTCATCGACGTGATGGATTCCGTCTGCCAGGCCGAGGTGCCGGTCATGCCCAGGATCGACAGGCCGATGCTGGCGTGGGCGATGGTCATGCCCCAGGCGCTGCGCGGCAGATGCACCGCGCGGTTCCAGCTGTTGCGGAAGGACGTGCGGAACAGGGCGATGCGGTCGGCGAACTCCACCAGCGAGCCGACGAAGGCCCAGGCGGCGAGCGCGATGCCGACCAGCGCCATCAGCGGCCCGCCGCCCGCCTTGACATAGGCGGTGATGGCGACGGCGATCACCACGGCGACGCCGGCCACCCACAGCCGGGTCAGCGCCGCCCCCAGATCCGCCCGTTTCCAGGACAGGTAGGGACCGACCACCATGGCGATCACCACCGGAATGGCGACCGGAACGAAGGTGGCGTTGAAGAAGGGGGCGCCGACCGACACCTTGCCCAGCTTCATGATGTCGAGGAACAGCGGATAGAGCGTGCCGATGAACACCGTCGCCGTCGCCGTCGACAGCAGCAGGTTGTTCAGCACCAGCGCCCCTTCGCGGCTGATAGGTGCAAACAGCCCGCCCGCCTTCAGCGACGGCGCCCGCAGGCTGTAGAGCAGCAGCGAACCGCCGGTGGCGACCGCCAGCAGCACCAGGATGAAGATGCCGCGCTTGGGATCGACGGCGAAGGCATGGACCGAGGTCAGGATGCCGGAGCGCACCAGGAAGGTGCCCATCAGCGACAGCGAGAAGGTGACGATGGACAGCAGGATGGTCCAGCTCTTCAGCGCGTCGCGCTTCTCCACCACGATGGCGGAATGCAGCAGCGCGGTGCCGGCCAGCCAGGGCATGAAGGAGGCGTTCTCCACCGGGTCCCAATACCACCAGCCGCCCCAGCCCAGCTCGTAATAGGCCCACCAGGAGCCCATGGCGATGCCCATGGTCAGGGTCGACCAAGCCGCCAGTGTCCAGGGCCGCACCCAGCGCGCCCAGGCGGGATCGACCCGCCCCTCGATCAGGGCAGCGACGGCGAAAGAGAAGGCCATGGAGAAGCCGACATAGCCGGCATAGAGGAAGGGCGGGTGGAAGGCGAGGCCGGGGTCCTGCAGCAGCGGGTTCAGGTCGTTGCCGTCCAGCGGCGCCGGGAACACGCGGATGAAGGGGTTGGAGGTGATGAGGATGAACAGGAGGAACCCGACCCCGATCAGGCCCTGGACCGCCAGAACCCGCGCCTTCAGCGTCGGCGGCAGGTTGCGCCCGAACACGGCCACGGCGGCACCGAAGATCGTCAGCATGACGATCCACAGGATCATCGAGCCCTCGTGGTTGCCCCAGACGCCCGACACCTTGTAGAGCATCGGCTTGGCCGAGTGGCTGTTCTGCACCACGTTCAGCACGCTGAAATCGGACACCACATGCGCCCAGGTCAGCGCGCCGTAGGCGATCAGCACCAGCAGCATCTGGGCGATGGCCGCGGGCACCGCGACGTTCATCCAGGCGGTGTTGCGGGTGGCGGCACCGACCAGCGGCGGGACCGACTGCACCAGCGCGACGAACAGCGCCAGCACCAGCGCGTAATGGCCGAGTTCGGGGATCACGGGCCCGCTACTCCTTCTTCGCGGTCTTGGTCTCGGACTCCGCCGGCTTCTTGTAGACGCCGGCCTGCTTCAACGCCTCCGACACCTCCGGCGGCATGTAGTTCTCGTCATGCTTGGCCAGCACTTCGCGCGCGACGAAGACGCCGCCGGTCATTTTGCCCTCGGCCACCACGCCCTGGCCCTCGCGGAACAGGTCGGGCAGCTGGCCGCGATAGCGGACGTCCACCGTGTTGGCGGTGTCGGTGACGCGGAAGGAGGTGGTGACGCCGTCCGGCAGCTTCTGCACGCTGCCTTCCTCGACCAGTCCGCCCAGGCGGAAGTTGCGGTCGCCCACATGCTGGGCCTGCAGCTGGCTGGGGCTGTAGAAGAAGACGATGTTGTCCTGGAAGGCGGTCAGCGCCAGGGCGGTCGCCGTGCCCAGCCCGAGAAGGGCGAGGCCCAGCATGTAGAGGCGGCGTTTCTTGCGGGTCATCCTTCGCTCGCTTCCGCCGGCGTTCCGGCGTTCTGATCGGCCGCCTTGCGGCCAGCATTATTGGGGCCGTTGCGGGTGCGGCGGCGGGCCGGGCGGGCGCTTTCCAGCGCCTTCAGCGTCGCCTCGGCGTTGCGCAGCCCCTTCCAGGTGGCGGCCAGCAGGCCCAGCAGAACCAGGGTGGCGATGCCGTAGGCCGGCCAGACGTAGGCGGCATACCCGCCCATGTGGAAGAATTCGCTCATCGTCCTTACCCCCGCATCCCGTCCGTCACGCCGCCGTCACCCGCGACCGAAAGCCGCAGCGTCTGGATTTTGCGCTGGGCGATCTCGGTGCGCACGCGCAGCATGACCACCGACAGGAAATAGGCGGTGAAGGCGCCGGCCATCACCAGAAGCGGCGTCAGCATGCTGGAGTCGATGCTGGGACCGCCCATGCGCACGACGCTGGCGGGCTGGTGCAGCGTGTTCCACCAGTCGACCGAGAACTTGATGATCGGCACATTGACGATGCCCACCAGCAGCAGGACGTTGCCGGCCTTCATGCCGCGCTGCGGATCGTCGAAGGCGTTCACCAGGGCCATGTAGCCGAGATAGAGGAAGAACAGGATCAGCACGCTGGTCAGCCGCGCGTCCCACACCCACCAGGTGCCCCACATCGGCGCGCCCCACAGCGACCCGGTCACCAGGCAGACGAAGGTGAAGCCGGCGCCGATGGGTGCGGCGGCCTTGGCGAACAGGTCGGCCAGCGGGTGCTTCCACACCAGACCCGCGGCGGCGGCGATGGCCATGTTGGTGTAGATGAACATGCTCATCCAGGCGGCGGGCACATGGATGTACATGATCCGCACCGTCTCGCCCTGCTGATAGTCGGGCGGCGAACCGAACAGGCTGAGCCACAGCCCGAGGATCGTCAGGATCACGGTCGCCCCGGCGCACCATGGCAGCAGCACGGCCGAGAGGCGCAGGAAGCGGGCGGGATTGGCGAAACGATGCATAGAACGATGGCCCCGGTACAGGTGACCTTGGTCAGGCTTGCGGACGATATAAGCGCATGTATGGCGGACTGCGAGGGGTTTCGCCTTGATCTCGGTCAGGAAGAGTCGCCGTTCATTCGTACTCTTATACAAAGGTATCAGGCAACTCTAATGGTTCCAGGCGCCTGTTTCACTCACCATCGGACGCCGGCGGCAGGGCTTTTCATCCCTGTCCGCCGGTGATTTTTATGCGATCAGGCCGCGATGTCCTCCCGCACCACCGCCCTCCCCACAGCCCTCATGGCCTCGGCGATCCGGTCGAAATCGCCGAGGCTGACCGGCAGCAGGCCGAAGCGGAACGGGTAGCCCCAGTTCCGCACCCCGGCGGTCAGCTCCAGCCGGTCCAGCAGCGGCTGGATCGGCACCTCCTCGGCCGGCCACCAGGACACGTCGCGCCGGAAGGGGATGAAGCCGCCGCCCATGTCGAACTGGTAGGGCTCTCCCGGCAGGACCGTGCCGATGGCGGTGAAGGATTTCAGCCCATCCGCCGCACCGAATTTGTCGGTGGGGGAGTAGTAGACGACCCGGTCGCCCGGCCGGATCCGTCGAAGCGGAGCCGCCTTGCCGTGGCAGACCTGCATGAAGCCGCCGGCCCGGCCGCGCCGCACATGCTCGGCGCTGGCCACGGCGATCCAGGCTGCCATTTGGGCGCTGGTGCCGCCGCTCACGACCGCACCTGTTCGGCCTTGGCTTCGTGCTGGTTGGCGTCCTCACCCTGGTTGGGGGCGAACACGCGCAGACGGTGGCCGTCAGGGTCCTGTGCAACGAAGGTATGACCGAAATCCATCGCGGTCGGCTGCTGCAGGATGGTCAGGCCGCGGGCGCTCCAGTCGGCGTGGAGCTCGCGCACCGCGGCCTCGTCGGCGACGGTGAAGGCGATCTCGCCGCCGCCGGCCGCCGTCGCCGCCGGCTCCACCGTGTGGCGCGACCACAGGCCCAGCATCAGCCCGTCGCCGGCCTTGAACATGGCGAAGGTGGGGGAGGCTTCCACCGGCGGGCGGCCCAGCAGGTCTGCATAGAAGGCGGCGCTGGCGGCCGGGCTGTCGACGTAGAGCAGGACGAAATCGAGGGCGAGCTTGGCGGCGGCCTGGGACTGGGTGGCGGTCTGGGTGGCGGTCATGGCTGGCTCCGGTCTTGAAGGTTTGGGGTGGGGCGGTCGGTTCGTTCCGTTCGTCGCCCTCACCGGCAAAGCCAAGACTAAGCCGACATGCTGACAGTTTCCGTCAGCATGGTGTCAGCCCCCCTCAACCCTCATTGCGGGATGCCCTCTGCCGTGCGCCATTCCTTCAGCATCGCCTGCCGGCGGCGGGGATAGCGGGTGTCGCTGGCGGTCAGCGCCAGGATGCGGTCGGTCCGGAAATGGCGGAAGGACTGGCGCAGCTCGCACCACGCCACCATCACCCGAACCCGGTCGAAGAAGCCCAGCGCGAAGGGCCAGACGATGCGCCGGCTCTCCGACCCGTCGCGGTCGCGATAGGCGATCTCCAGCTTGCGCTCTGCCCGGATGGCGGTTCGGATGGTCGCCAACTCGGCATCCCCTGCGGCGATCGGTTCACCCGGGCCGACCAGCAGGGTGGAGCCGTCCAGCCCCTCCCGCTTGTCGGGCGGCAGCACCGCAGCGATCTTGGCGAGCGCGTTGCGCGCCGCTCCGCCCAGGCGGCTGTCGCCGCGATCGACCACCCAGCGGGTTCCCAGCACCAGCGCCTCCACCTCCTCTTCGGTGAACATCAGCGGCGGCAGCAGGAAACCGGCGCGCAACAGATAGCCCACCCCCGGTTCCCCCTCGATCATCGCGCCCTGCGCCTGCAGCGTGGCGATGTCGCGATAGAGCGTGCGCAGGCTGACCCCCAGCTCGCCGGCAAGCGACTTGCCGCTGACCGGCTGGCGATGCCGCCGCAGAACCTGCATCAGATCGAGGAGTCGTTCGGCGCGGGACATGGGCAGGGTGGGGTGGGGATTGGAGGGGTCTGCATAGCATGGTGCCCGGACGGGAAGAATGCCGCTTGTCGCATCATCCCAGTCGCGTCATATCTGGAGAAACCGGAGTTTCTGGAGAAAGCCATGCCCGCCCGCACCATCTCGGCCTATGCGGACGAAGAAACCGCGCGGGTCGTGGAACAGATCGCCGAGTTGGAGGATCGGTCGCCAGCCCAGATCGCGGCGGCGGCACTCCGTTTCTATGCCCGGCTGCCGTCCGAAGCCCGGGCGGCTTTCCGCCGGATAGAGAAGCTTGGGACGGAAGAGGATCTCGACACCCTGACCCGTGCCATCACGCGGAAGACGCTGGATGCGGAATGGGAAGTGGCTCATCGCCGCTTTATCGGCGGGATGACCAATGTATCGGTTCCAGCTGCTGACGAGGGCGTGGACGAGGACGAATTGCTGGCGGAAGCCGTGCGTCTGACGCAGTGACCGCGTCCCAATGGCGCAGCCCGTCCTGAACCTCTGCCTGGATTTGAACATCTGGTGCGCCGCATTCCTGGCCGACCGGAAAGGCGCCAGAAATACGGCCTCGCAGACCCTGGTCGGCATGGTTCGGGCGGGGCAGGCCGCCGATGTCCCGCTGCAGTTGGTCGTGTCGTGGGGGATGCTGACCCGGTTGCGCAAGGTCTTCGAAGTGGACTGGGGCGTTCCGCGTCCGACGGTGGACCTGCTGGTCGAAACGATTGCCGGCTATGCCCGGCTTGGTCCGGCCGGAACGGCGCCGCACCTGACGCTCGGCGGTACCGGCCTGATGCCCATGCGTGACGAGGAGGATGCCCATGTCGTGGACACTGCCATGGCGGGTGGCACACATCTGTTGGTCACCGCCAATTTCGACGACTTCCTGGGGCTGAAGGCTCGGGTGGTGGAGGTCGGTTGGGTGGCGTTGGTGGAAACCGCGAAGGCTCGCCTGATCGTCGCTCATCCGTTCCGAGCCGTCGAGTGGCTGCGGTCCGGCCGGCTTCCCGTCCTATAGAGTTCGACCACCTGGCAAGAAAAAAGGCGCCCTCCCGCGGGAAGGCGCCTTTTTCTTGAACCCAGCGGCGGGAGGGCCGCAGCCCATCCCGCCGTCGGATCCGGCGGATCACTCCGCCTTCTTGGTCAGGTCTTCGCCGGTGGCCTGGTCGACCTGCTTCATCGACAGCTTGACCTTGCCACGGTCGTCGAAGCCGATGACCTTGACCTTCACCGAGTCACCCTGCGACACGACGTCCGACACCTTGCCGACGCGCTGCTGCGCCAGTTCGGAGATGTGGACAAGGCCGTCGCGCGAACCCAGGAAGTTCACGAAGGCGCCGAAATCGACGACCTTCACCACCTTGCCGGTGTAGACGACACCCATCTCCGGCTCGGCGACGATGCCCTTGATCCACTCGATGGCGGCGTCCGACTTCTTCTGGTCGACGGCCGAGACCTTGACGGTGCCGTCGTCGTCGATGTCGATCTTGGCGCCGGTCTGCTCCACGATCTCGCGGATCACCTTGCCGCCGGAGCCGATCACGTCGCGGATCTTCTCCTTCGGGATGTTGATGACGGTGATGCGCGGGGCGTTCTCGTTGACGCCTTCGCGGGCGCCGGTCAGCGCCTTGGCCATCTCGCCCAGGATGTGCAGGCGGCCGTCCTTGGCCTGGCCCAGCGCGATCTTCATGATCTCCTCGGTGATCGAGGTGATCTTGATGTCCATCTGCAGCGCGGTGACGCCGACCTCGGTGCCGGCGACCTTGAAGTCCATGTCGCCCAGGTGATCTTCGTCACCCAGGATGTCGGACAGGACGGCGAAGCCGTGGTCTTCCTTGATCAGGCCCATGGCGATGCCGGCGACCGGACGGGCCAGCGGCGCGCCGGCGTCCATCAGCGACAGCGAGGTGCCGCAGACGGTGGCCATCGAGGAGGAGCCGTTGGACTCCGTGACTTCCGACACGACGCGCAGCGTGTAGGGGAAGTCTTCCTTCTTCGGCAGCAGCGGATGGATGGCGCGCCACGCCAGCTTGCCGTGGCCGATCTCGCGGCGGCCCGGGCTGCCCATGCGGCCGGCTTCACCCACCGAGTACGGGGGGAAGTTGTAGTGCAGCATGAAGTGCTCGCGGTACTCGCCTTCGAGCGCGTCGATGATCTGCTCGTCCTGGCTGGTGCCCAGCGTGGTGACGACCAGCGCCTGGGTCTCGCCGCGGGTGAACAGGGCCGAACCGTGGGCGCGCGGCAGAACGCCGACTTCCGACACGATCGGGCGCACGGTCTTGGTGTCGCGGCCGTCGATGCGGCGGCCGGTCTTCAGGACGGCGCCGCGCAGGATGTCGGCCTCGAGCTCCTTGAACTCGAAACCGATCGACTGGGCGTCGAATTCCTCGGCCAGGGCCTCCAGGGCCTTCGCCTTGGCGGCGCCGACCTTCTCGTAGCGGCTCTGCTTCACCGTCTCGGTGTAGGCGGCCTCGACGTCCGAACCGACGGTCTCGCGCAGGCGGGCCTTCAGGGCCTTGCGGTCGTAGGCCGGCTCCGGCAGGTCCCACGGCTCCTTGGCGCATTCCTCGGCCAGATCGATGATCATGTTGATCACCGGCTGGAAGTTGGTGTGGCCGAACATGACGGCGCCCAGCATGACCTCTTCGGTCAGCTCCTTGGCTTCCGATTCGACCATCAGCACGCCTTCGACGGTGCCGGCGACGACCAGATCCAGGTCGCTGTCCTCGACCTCGTCCATGGTCGGGTTCAGCACATACTGGCCGTTCTTGTAACCGACGCGGGCGGCGCCGATCGGACCCAGGAACGGGATGCCGGAGATCGTCAGGGCGGCCGAGGCGCCGACCATCGCCACGATGTCCGGATCGTTCTCCAGATCATGGCTCAGCACGGTGCAGACGACCTGCGTCTCGTTGCGGAAGCCATCGGCGAACAGCGGACGGATCGGACGGTCGATCAGGCGGCTGACCAGCGTTTCCTTCTCGGTCGGACGGCCTTCGCGCTTGAAGAAGCCGCCGGGGATCTTGCCGGCCGCGAACGCCTTTTCCTGGTAATTGACGGTCAGCGGGAAGAAATCGACGCCCGGCTTCGGCGCCTTGGCGGCGACGGCGGTGCACAGGACGGTGGTATCACCATAGGTGACCAGAACCGCGCCGTTGGCCTGACGGGCGATCTTGCCCGTCTCCAGGACCAGCTTGCGCCCGCCCCATTCGATTTCTTTGCGATGAACAGTGAACATGGATTCTTTCCTTCCATCCGACACCCTGAAACGGCCGGATTGCCGCCCAAGGCCGGGGCCATCGGTCGTAGGACCCCGCGAGAAAACTGGAGATATGGTGGTCGACAACAGGACTAAACGAATCAAGATAGAAGTGTCGTGGATGCAAAAAAGGCCGGTCCCCGAATGATCGGGCCGGCCTGTCCGTCACGAAACGCTCAAGATCGAGTTTCTATTGCCAATAACCAATGAGGTGTTCCGGAACGATACAGGTGAATAGCAGCTTCGATGGTCCGCTGGACTTGGAGGGAAACCCCCGGCCGGCGGCCGGCCGGGGGAACCCGAACCCGTCAGCGGGACAGCGCAGCCTTTAGCGGCGCAGGCCCAGACGCTCGATCAGAGCGGCGTAGCGCGACTGATCCTTCTTCTTCAGGTAGTCGAGCAGACGGCGGCGCTGACCGACCATCACCAGCAGACCACGGCGGGAGTGGAAGTCCTTCTTGTGGCCCTTCAGGTGCTCCGTCAGGTTGCTGATGCGCTCCGTCAGGATCGACACCTGGACCTCGGGCGAACCGGTGTCGTTGGTGCCGCGGGAAAATTCCTTGATCAGCTCTTGCTTGCGCTCGGGCGTAATCGACATCGGGGTCTCCTAAATCACGAGAGGTTGAGCACGCGCACCGGACGGACCTCCGCCCCCTCGACACGGGCCAACGCAACCGGCGTTCCGCCGAAAAGCGCAATGACGGTGCCATCCCCACCGTCAGCACCCTGAACCGCCATCAGCCGTTCACGATCCTGCCGGGTGAGGAGAGCGACCGTCTGGCCGTGCCTCAGTCGGTGCGCTTCCGCTTCCGTCAGGGCCAGCGCCGGGATGTCGTCCAGCGCGGTCTCGATCGGCAACAGAAGTCGTTCGACGGCCGCACCTTGCTCCATGGCGGCCAGTTCGTCCAGGGAAATCGCGCGGTCCAGCGTGAAGGAGCCGACGCGCAAACGGCGCAGAAGCCCGACATGGCCGACCGTGCCCAGCGCTTCCGACAGGTCGCGGGCCAGCGAGCGGACATAGGTGCCCTTGCCGCAATCGACCTCGAACACCGCATGGTCGGCATCATGTTCCTCGACCAGTTCGAAGCGGTCGATGCGCACGGTGCGGGCGGCCAGATCGACCGCGTCGCCTTCGCGCGCGATGTCATAGGCGCGCTCGCCGTCGATCTTGATGGCGCAGAACTGCGGCGGAACCTGCTGGATCTCGCCGAGGAAGGCGGGCAGGGCGGCGCGGATCTGCTCGGTCGTCGGCCGGTGGTCGGAGCGGTCGATCACCGCGCCTTCGCGGTCGTCGGTGGTGGTGCGCTCGCCCCAGCGGATGGAGAAGCGGTAGGTCTTGGCGCCGTCCATGGCATAGGAAACGGTCTTGGTCGCCTCGCCCAGCGCGATCGGCAGGATGCCGGTCGCCAGCGGGTCCAGCGTGCCGCCATGCCCGGCCTTCTCGGCGTTCAGCAGGCGGCGGACCTTCGACAGCGCCTGGGTGGAGGTCATGCCTTCGGGCTTGTCCAGCACGATCCAGCCATGGATCGGCGTACCCTTGCGCTTACGAGCCACGACGGCCGCCCCGGCTCTCACCCAGGCTCTCGTCGTCGCCTTCGCCCTTGTCCTCGTCATCGAGCATGGCGCTGTCTTCGTCTTCGAGGTCGTCGTCCGCCTCGTCGGGATCGAGATCGTCGTCCTCGTCCCCCTCTTCATCCCACGCGTCGTCCTCATCCTCGTCATGGTCGTCGTCGCCATTGACGCGGCCCAGCGGATGGCCGCTCAGGTCGCGGGCGACCTCCGGGCTGTGCAGGATGCTGTCGATGCGGTGGGCGTAATCGAAGGAGGTGTCGGCCTCGAAGCTCAGCGTTGGGGCATGGCGCAGGTTGACCATGCGCGCGACCTGACCGCGCAGGAAGGCGGCGCCCCGCTTCAGGGCGACCTGCGCCTCCTCCATCCGCTCCCCGCCCAGCGTCGAATAGAAGACGGTGGCGTTGGACAGGTCGGGGCTGATCCGCACCTCGGTGACCGTGACGTTCAGCGAGGCCAGCTCGGGATCGTGGAAGTCCCCGCGGCGGAACAGGTCGGCAAGGGCGTGGCGCACCTCCTCGCCGACGCGCAGTTGCCGTTGGGACGGGGGCTTGCCGGCGATGAACGCGCCGCGCTTCTTGCTGGCCATGGTACGTGTCTTTCGTCGATGTCTGGCGCCCGCGGCGGCCTGAGCGGTGTCAGGACCAGAGAACGGGCACGTCGTAAACTGGCGGCTTATGCTGCTTGCAAGAACGAGAACGTAGCGGATGCCGACTTCGTCCTTGTGAAGAATTCAGGCTTAGCTTTCCCATAGCCATCTGTGGCGTGAGATGCGGCGGTCGAGGGTAGCCTCAGCCCAGGGCATTTTTCCAAGGCTCCGGCCATTCCTCGTCTGGCGCAAGGCCATAGAAGCTCTTCAGGACATCGTCGGGCAGTGGATCGTCGAAATCGTCTGCGATCTGGATTTGCCCTTTGGCGATGCCAAGCATCCGTGAACAAGCCATGCCGGGTGGATTTTCAGGGTCTGCCACGGAAACCAGCTTCACCGCCGGCTTTCCGTCGCGAAGGATGACGATTTCCTCGCCATTCTCCACGCGCTCGATCAGTTCGGCCATGTGCCCGTCGGCTTCGGACAGCGGAATGCGATCCATAGCGTCACCTCCAGGTAGGCTTCACCACCTCGTCCGGAAAACGAACCGCCCGGCCCGCTCCGGTGAAAACACCGGAAGGGGCCGGGCGGGCCGTCGGTCTTACAGCTCGCGGGCGATTTCCTCGATCTCGAAGGCTTCGATCTGATCGCCGGCCTGGATGTTGTCGTAATTCTCGAAGGCCATGCCGCACTCGTAACCCTCGCGCACTTCCTTGACTTCGTCCTTGAAGCGCTTGAGCGTCTTGAGCGTGCCTTCGTGAATGACGACGTTGTCGCGCAGCAGGCGGACGCCGGCGCCGCGCTTGACGGTGCCCTGCGTGACCATACAACCGGCGACCTTGCCGACCTTCGTGATGTTGAACACCTCGCGGATGGTCGCGTAGCCGATGAAGCGTTCCCGCAGCGTCGGGGACAACAGACCGGTCAGCGCCGCCTTCACGTCGTCGATCACGTTGTAGATGATCGAGTAGTAGCGGATTTCGACGCCGTCGCGCTTGGCGAGGTCGCGGGCCTGCGGGTTGGCGCGGACGTTGAAGCCGATGATCATCGCGTTGGACGCATTCGCCAGCGTGATGTCGGACTCGTTGATCGCACCGACCGAGTTGTGCAGGACGCGGACCTTGACCTCGGTGTTCTCGGCCGTGAGCTTCTCCAGCGAGCTGGCGATGGCTTCGATCGAGCCCTGCACGTCGCCCTTGATGACGACCGGCAGTTCCTTGGCCTCGCCGGCCTGGATGCGGCTGAACATGTCCTGCAGCGAACCGCGGGCCGACGCCGCGACCACCGCTTCGCGCTTCTTGCGCTGGCGGAACTCGGCGATCTCGCGGGCACGGGCTTCGGACTCGACGACGGTGAAGTCGTCGCCGGCCATCGGCGTGCCGTTCAGGCCCAGGACCTCGACCGGGACGGCCGGGGCCGCCTCGTTGACGTTCTGGCCGCGGTCGTTGATGAGGGCGCGGACGCGACCCCATTCGGCACCGGTCACGAACACGTCGCCGACCTTCAGCGTACCGCGCTGGACCAGCACGGTGGCGACCGAACCACGGCCACGCTCCAGCTTCGCCTCGATGACGACGCCTTCGGCGGCCCGCTCGGGATTGGCCCGCAGCTCCAGGATTTCGGCCTGGAGGAGGATGGCCTCTTCCAGCTTGTGCAGGTTCAGCTTCGCCTTGGCCGACACTTCGACGTCGAGCACGTCGCCGCCCATCTCCTCGACCACCAGCTCGTGCTGGAGCAGTTCCTGGCGGACGCGCTCCGGACGGGCGTCCGGCAGGTCGCACTTGTTGATGGCGACGATGATCGGAACCTTGGCCGCCTTGGCGTGGCGGATGGCTTCGATCGTCTGCGGCATGACGCCATCGTTCGCGGCGACCACCAGCACGACCACGTCGGTGACGTTGGCGCCGCGGGCACGCATCTCGGTGAAGGCGGCGTGACCCGGCGTGTCGATGAAGGTGATGCGCGAACCCGACTCCAGCTGCACCTGATAGGCGCCGATATGCTGGGTGATGCCGCCGGCCTCGCCCGACACCACGTCGGTCTGGCGCAGGGCGTCGAGCAGCGAGGTCTTGCCGTGGTCGACGTGGCCCATGATGGTGACGACCGGCGGACGCGGCACCAGGATGGCGCCCTCTTCCTCGGTGGCACGCAGGCCGATTTCGACGTCGGACTCCGACACGCGGCGGACGCGGTGGCCGAACTCGGTGATGACCAGCTCGGCGGTGTCGGCATCGATGGTCTGGTTGATGGTCGCCATCACGCCCATGCGCATCAGCGACTTGATCACGTCGGCGCCACGCTCGGCCATGCGGTTGGCCAGCTCCTGGACGGTGATGACCTCCGGCAGGACGACGTCGCGGGTGACCTTCGCCGTCTCCTGACGGCTCATCTGCCGCATGCGTTCACGCTCGCGGGCACGGCGGACGGCGGCCAGCGACCGGGTGCGGTCGCCGCCGTCGTCGCTGAGCGCCTGCGAGACGGTCAGCTTGGTGCCCTTGCGGCGGTCGGCGCCGGCGGGAGCCTTGGCGGCGGGACGGGCGGGAGCGGCCTTGGCCGGAGCGCCGCCACGACCACCCTTGCGGCGGTTGTCCTCCTCCTCCTCGACGGCGCGGGGGGCCGGAGCACCGGCACCCGGCAGCGTGCGGCCGGGAGCGGCATCGGCGGCGGGACGGGCAGAGGCACCACCGGGGCGCTGGTCGCCGGCGGGACGGGCACCGGCCGGACGCGCACCGTCACGGGGCGCGCCGTCGCGGCCGCCATCGCGGCGGGCCGCCGGTTCGGCGTCGCGGCGCTTGGCGTCCACGGCTTCCTTGCGCTTGGCCTCTTCCTCCTTGCGGCGGCGTTCGGCCTCTTCGGCGATCTTGCGCTCCTCCTCCTGGATGGCGCGCATCTCGTCCAGCTCGCGCTGGCGCAAGGTCTCGGCGTCCAGGATGATCGGCGGCATTTCGGGCTCGGCCTGGGCCGGAGCTTCTGCGGCGGCCGGAGCGGCGGCTTCGGAGGGAGCGGCCGGAGGGGCAGCGGCCTCTTCTTCGGCGCGGGCGGCGGCCTCGGCGGCGCGCGCTTCGGCGCGGGCCGCTTCTTCCTCGGCCTCGATCCGGCGCTGCTCTTCGAAGGCCGCGGCGCCGCGAAGCGCACGCAGGCGCGATTCCAGCTCCTCGCGGGTCAGCTGGCGCCCGGCAGGGGCACCGCCACCACGAGGCCGCTGGCCCTGTGCACCGCGGATGGGCAGGCCCTGGGCAGCCTGGCGCGCGGCGGCGCCGCCGTCGGCAATGCCGGGCACGGCGCCCTTTTCAACATGACGCTTGCGCTTGACCTCTACGGTCACCGCTTTTGACCGGCCATGGGAGAAGCTCTGCCGGACCTGGGTCTCGACCGGCTTCTTCGACTCCAGCTTTCCTTTGCTGGCGCCGGTTAGGTGCAAGACTTTCTTCTGGTCCTGGTCGTTGCTGTCGGTCATCGGTTCCCGAATGGTCAGACGTTACATCGCAGGCCGGCCGGCCGTATCGCCGACTCCCAAGCCCTTATCAGAATCCTGGTGCTCATCCCGGTCCCCTTGGGGACCTTTCAGGTCCAGGTGCCCCCGGGGACCTTTCAGCCCCCTCAGGCGTGCCGCTTCGCGGACCAGCCCAGCGGCCAGCCTGCCTCGCGCCACCACGGCATGCACCGCATGATCGCGCCCGAGCGCCGCGGCCAAGGCCGAGGACTCGAACAGATCGATCACCGGCAGCGACGGCGCGAGCGCCGTCACCTTGCCGCGCTGGTCCAGCGAGCCGTCCGCGGCTTCGACCAGCAGGGCCGGCGGGGGACCCGCACGGCCGACCTGGTTGGCCCTCAACGCCTCGCGCACCTTCTCGTATCCCGCCAGGACGTGGCCGGCACGGCGGGCAAGGCCCAACGCGTGCAGACACCGCCGTTCCAGCAGCCGTTCCAGCCTTTCGGCCAGATCGGGCGGTACTTTCACCGCCCGGCGGGCCGCCTTGGCGAAAACGGATTTCCCCATGGCCTTCGCCAGGGCATCCCTGTCGGCCGTGACCCAAAGGCCGCGGCCGGGCAGACGTTCCTCAAGGTCCGGCACCACCTCGCCGTCGGGGCCGATCACGAAGCGGATCATGCCCTCTTTCGGCCCGACCGTACCCGACGCGATGCAGCGGCGCAGAGGCCCCTTCTCGTCGTCGGCCGGCAGGCGGTCCGTCCCGGCACCGTCGTCCGGTGCCAATTCCTGATCCGGCACCGCATCCGCGGCGGCGGTCGGTGTCCGTTCGTCGTTCCGTTCGGTCATCCGATCGTCATCCGCTCGCGCGGTCCCGAATAATCGTTCCTGTCGGGCGCAGTTCCAACCGGCATTGCTGCCGGTCAGGCCTGCGCGCCCTGACCACCGGCGCTGCCATCTGCCGCAGGGGCCGTGGCGGCGGCGCCGTCCTGTTCCTCACCCTCGAACCAGTGGGCGCGCGCGGCCATGATGATCGCGTTCGCCTCCTCCTCGGAGGGAGCGTCCTTGGCGCCGTCCTTGCCCAGGATCTCGACCAGCTCGTCGCCGGCCAGATCGGCCAGGTCGTCCAGCGTCTTCACGCCGTTCTCGCCCAGCTTCACCAGCTGCGTGGCGGTGAAGCCGGTCAGCTCGGCGACGATGTCCTCGACGCCCAGTTCCAGGCGACGCTCGTTGGCCTGCTCGTCCTGCACTTCCAGGAAGGCGAGGGCGCGCTGCTTCAGCTCGTCGGCGACCGACTCGTCGAAGCCTTCGATCTCGGCCAGTTCCTCGGTCTCGACGAAGGCGATCTCCTCGACGGAGGTGAAGCCTTCGGCGACCAGCAGATGGGCGATCACGTCGTCGACGTCCAGCGCCTGCATGAACAGGGCGGAGCGGTTGTGGATTTCCTCAGACCGGCGCTCCGACTCTTCCTGTTCGGTCAGGATGTCGATGTCCCAGCCGGTCAGCATCGAGGCGAGTCGCACGTTCTGGCCGCGGCGGCCGATGGCCAGCGACAGCTGGTCGTCGGGCACCACCACCTCGATGCGGCGGTTGTCGTCGTCGAGCACGACCTTGGCGACCTCGGCCGGGGCGAGCGCGTTGACGACGAAGGTCGCCGCTTCGCCCGACCACGGGATGATGTCGATCTTCTCGCCCTGCAGCTCGCCGACGACCGCCTGGACGCGGCTGCCGCGCATGCCGACGCAGGCGCCGACCGGGTCGATGGAGCTGTCGTGGCTCAGCACCGCGATCTTGGCGCGCGAACCCGGGTCGCGGGCGACGGCCTTGATCTCGATGATGCCGTCGTAGATCTCCGGCACTTCCTGCGCGAACAGCTTCGCCATGAACATGGGATGCGTGCGCGACAGGAAGATCTGGGGCCCGCGCGGTTCCTCGCGGACGTCGAAGATATAGGCGCGGACGCGGTCGCCGTTCTTGAAATGCTCGCGCGGCAGCAGCTCGTCGCGGCGCAGGATCGCTTCGGCGCGGCCCAGGTCGACGGTGACGTTGCCGTATTCGACGCGCTTGACCAGACCGTTGACGATCTCGCCGTTGCGGTCCTTGTACTCGTTGAACTGGCGCTTGCGCTCGGCGTCGCGCACCTTCTGCACGATCACCTGCTTGGCGGTCTGGGCGGCGATGCGGCCGAAATCGATCGGCGGCAGCGGGTCGACCAGGAAATCGCCGAGCTTGGCGCCGGGCTTGCGCTTCAGGGCGTAGGGCAGGGTGACCTGCGTCGCCTCGTTCTCCACCGCCTCGACCACCTCCAGGTGGCGGGTCAGATGGATGTCGCCGGTCTTGCGGTCGATGCGGGCGCGGATGTCGTGCTCGTGGCCGTACTTGGAGCGGCCGGCCTTCTGAATCGCCTGCTCCATCGCCTCCAGGACTTCGTCCCGGTCGATGTTCTTTTCGCGGGCGACCGCGTCAGCGACTTGCAGCAGTTCCATCCGTTACACTTCCTGAGTCGGTCTTGTGTGATGCCGGTCTTGCGTGATGTCCGGTCGGGTCGGCGGGGTGGGGGCAGGCAACCTGGGCCAAGCAGTCAGATGGCGCGTCCTTGCGGACGGGTCCATCAGTTCTGCAGGCCCTCCTGCTGCTCCTGGCTGGCGCGGATCAGCTCGTCCGTCAGCACCAGCTTGGCGCGCAGGATGTTGTCGAACTCCAGCCGGGCGGCTCCCTGTTCGGTGTCGATGCACACCAGGCCGTCCTCGACGCCCTTCAGCATGCCCTTGAAGCGCTTGCGGCCGTCGATGGCCATGCGGCTTTCCAGCCGGGCTTCGAAGCCGGCGAAGCGCTCGAAATCCTTGAGCCGGGTCAGCGGCCGGTCGATGCCGGGGGAGCTGACTTCCAGCGTGTAAGCCTCGCGGATCGGGTCTTCCACGTCCAGCAGGGCCGAGACGGAACGGCTGATGTCGGCGCAATCCTCGACGGTCATGGGCGCGCCGTCGGCGCGCTCCGCCATGATCTGGAGGATCGCCCGCTGGCCGCCGGAGATCTGTACGCGCACGACCTCATAGCCCATGGCTTCGACCGACGGCGTGATGATCTGTTCGATGCGACCTGTAGCGTCCATTCCACCTAACCCAAAGCCTGCGGCCGGGATCGAACCGGACGAGGTTTCCACAACAGAAGGTTCAACAAGCGCGTGCTTCCACACGCTCATAAAAAAATAAGTGGGCAAAAGCCCACCCGCAAAGCGTCTCGCCGGCCCGGTTGCCCGGGCCGCCGATCCGTATGGGTTCTCAGCGGTGAATATAGTCATTCCGTCCGATGCCGCAAGCCTTTTCCGGTCCGATCGCTGTGCTCGGCCGGAATCTCAAGCGGAACGGGTATGCGTCATCCCCGCGGGCGGCGGACGAACCGCATGAAGACCGGCTTGCGGCCGGCGGCGATGGCCTTTTCCTCATAGCGGGTGGCGGGCCAGTCGTCGGGGCGGATGCGCCAGTCCGACGGGCGGCGTGCCGTCCATTCGAAATCGGGATGCTTCACCGTGTGTTCAAGCATCCAGCGCACCAGACCCATGTCGTCGCTGGCCAGACGCAGCTCGGCCCCGTCCTTCAGCACGCGGGCGAGCCGCGGCAGATTCTCCGGCCCGATGAAGCGGCGGTCGGCGTGGCGCTTCTTCGGCCAGGGGTCGGCGAACAGGACGAAGGCGCGGCCGATCGAGGCATCGGGCAGCGCATCCAGCAGCGGACGGGCGTCGTCGGGCTGGATGCGCACATTCCGCAGCTCTTCGTCATCGACCATGCCCAGCAGGCCGGCGATGCCGTTGAGGAAGGGCTCCGCACCGATGAAGCCGACATCCGGATGGTGCGCGGCCTGCCAGGCGAGGTGATGGCCCATGCCGAACCCGACCTCCAGCCAGACCTCCCGTTTCGGGCCGTCGAACAGGCCGGCGGGGTCCAGGCTTTCGCCGGGCTTCGGCAGCGTGATCTGGAGCTGCGGCAGCAGAACGTCGATCAGCTCCGTCCGGCGCTTGCGCAACGGCCGGCCCTTGCGGCGCCCGAACAGGCGGTTGGAGCTTTCGGAGAGGGGGCCGGCGGCAAGGGGGCCAGAGGTGCTGTCGTCGGTCATGTCGGAACGCTGTATCGGGAAAAGGGATGGGCCTCAAAAGAAAGCAGGGGCCGTTGCCAGCCCCTGCCGTCCGTCCGCCTTGCGGCGGGTCTTATGCTGCGAACGCGCTTTTACAGGAAGGCGTTGCGCAGGTCGCCGACCAGATCGGTCTTCTCCCACGAGAAGCCGCCGTCCGCCTCCGGCTCACGGCCGAAATGGCCATAGGCGGCGGTGCGGGCGTAGATCGGCTTGTTCAGCCCCAGATGCGTGCGGATGCCGCGCGGGGACAGGTCCACCAGCTGCTGCAGCACGTCGGACAGGCGGTCCTCGTCGACATTGCCGGTGCCGTGGGTGTCGACATAGACCGACAGCGGCTTCGACACGCCGATGGCGTAGGAAACCTGGATCGTGCACTTCTCCGCCAGCTCCGCCGCGACGACGTTCTTGGCGAGATAGCGGGCGGCGTAGGCGGCCGAGCGGTCAACCTTCGTCGGATCCTTGCCGGAGAAGGCGCCGCCGCCATGCGGAGCGGCACCGCCGTAGGTGTCGACGATGATCTTGCGGCCGGTCAGGCCGGCGTCACCGTCCGGGCCGCCGATGACGAAGCGGCCGGTCGGATTGACGTACAGGTGCTTCGGGTCGCACATCCAGCCTTCCGGCAGGCAGTTGACGATGTGCGGCAGGACGATCTCGCGCACGGCGTCCTGGTCCAGCCCCTCGGCATGCTGGGTCGACAGCACGATGGCGGTGGCACGGGTCGGGCGGCCGTCGACATACTGCAGGGTGACCTGGCTCTTGGCGTCCGGACCCAGCTGCGGGGCGGCGCCGGAGTGGCGCGCCTCGGCCAGCGACTTCAGGATGGCATGGCTGTAGTAGATCGGGGCCGGCATCAGCGCCGGGGTCTCGCGGCAGGCATAGCCGAACATGATGCCCTGGTCGCCGGCACCCTCGTCCTTGTTGCCCGCGGCGTCGACGCCGACGGCGATGTCGGCGGACTGGGAGTGGACGAAGCACTTGACGTCCATCTTCTCCCAATGGAAGCCGTCCTGCTCGTAACCGATGTCCTTCACCGCGGCGCGGGCGACTTCGACCAGCTGGTCGGCCTTGATGCTGTCGGGGCCGCGCACCTCGCCGGCCAGAACGACCTGGTTGGTGGTCGCGAGCGTCTCGACGGCCACGCGGGCCTGCGGGTCGTGCGAAAGATAAAGATCGACGATGGCGTCGGAAATGCGGTCGCAGACCTTGTCGGGATGACCTTCCGACACGGACTCGCTGGTGAAGACGTAGTTCAGCTTTGCCACGGGAAACCTCGGCATTCGGCGGCACGCTATTTCATGAGCCGAAACGGCAGACCGGTACAGCGGCCGCAGACACCGGTCCAAAACGGGTTGTGACAAGGAATTCAGCCGGGGTCAAGAAATCTACCGGCGGTAAAGGCCCGGACCGATGATCGCAGGCCCCGCACGAAGGGGGAGCACGGTCGAACCCGTGCCATCCCCTTTCGGTGGGTATCACATGCCGTGTGGCAACCGGCATGAGTTGTTGGGTGACGTTACTCGGCAGCTTCGGCCACGGCGGCGCTGGCCACCGCCTTGGTCAGCTCGAACAGGCGCTTGCGCACCGACGGATCGTTGATCTTGTAGTAGGCGCGGACCAGTTCCAGCGTCTCGCGCTTGGCCATCGGATCAGGCTCGTAGGTGCTGGCGGACCGCTCTTCGGTCGCACCGGACTCGTCCTCGTCATCGACGCGGGCGGCAGCCGCTTCGGCCGGCATGTCGTCGAAGAAGAAGGAGACCGGCACGTCCAGGACGCGGCTGAGATCGAACAGACGCGACGCGCCGATGCGGTTGGCGCCGCGCTCGTACTTCTGCACCTGCTGGAAGGTCAGGCCGATCGCCTCGCCGAGCTTTTCCTGGCTCATGCCGAGAAGCGTGCGGCGAAGACGGACGCGGGATCCGACATGGACGTCGATGGGATTCGGCTTTCCGGTCTTCGGACGGCCGGCACCCGCACGGCGCCCGCGCGGCGCCCCAGTTTCAGTCTGCATCTCGTTTATCCCTGTAACGGTTGTGCAACCTAGTTACGACATATCCACGTATGCAGTCAAGCCCGCTCCGGTCAAGCCGGATACACGAAATTGTTCTGCCAGTGGCGGGCGGATTGCCCGTATTGCTGCGTCACCGGTGATATCGCGAGGCCAAGGCCGCCAGAAAACAGCCTAGAAGCACTATGCCGAAAATCCAGTCTCCCATGCGGGCATAGGCTGTGGCGCCATCGGGCGCTTTCGGCAACGTGGTATCGATGAAGCCTCGCTCACCCAGTCCGAGCAATTGTCGCACACGACCGTAGGAGTCCACCACCCCGGATATTCCCGTATTCGCCACCCGCACGAGGGGCAGCCCTTCCTCCACCGCACGGACCTGATTGATGGCGAAATGCTGGTGCGGACCGGCGGTGCGCCCGTACCAGGCGTCGTTGGTCAGGTTCAGCAGCCAGTGCGGCCGGTCGGCAGCGTCAACCACGGCGCCGGGGAAGATGCTCTCATAGCAGATCAGCGGGCTGAAGGACGGCAGCCCGGCCACATGACCATCCAGATGCAGGGTGCGCGGGCCGGGGCCGGCGGAGAATTCCGCGCCGTTGCCGGCGATGGCGCCGACGGGCAGCCATTGCCGCAGCGGCATATACTCGCCGAAGGGCACGAGGTGGAACTTGTCGTAGTCGGCGACGGCCGCACCACTGCCGTCCACCGCGACCATGCCGTTGAAATAACGACGCTCGCCGTCCGCATCGACCGTCGTGCGTGGCGCCCCGGTGATCAGCAGACCGCCCGGTGGGATGACGGAGGCCATCGCCTGGCGCACCCGCGCATCCTCCTCGACGAAGAAGGGCACGGCGGTCTCGGGCCAGATGATGACGTTGGGCGGTGGGGCCGACGGATTGGCCGGCGGGGCGGCGGACAGGGCGAGATGGCTCTGGAAATTCTGCACGCGCTC
The DNA here is from genome assembly GCF_946480385.1 of uncultured Azospirillum sp. The sequence continues at coordinate 10,453 of NZ_CAMLJP010000041.1, read as the reverse complement.
GGCCGGTGCCCATTTCAGCCGCTGGTCGATCGCCGCCTGGACCAGCCGGAGACGGACGCCCGGCACCGGTTCGTCCACCGCACCGGCCAGCCTCCAGGCGCCCCAGCCACCCAGCACCGCCAGCAGCGCCAGCCCGGTGGCGACGCCGGCCCAGGCGCGGCGCGGCGTGGTGTCGCGGTCGGGCAGGGCGGCGGGCAGGCTGGCCACCAGCACCGTCACCAGCGTCAGGCCATAGATGCCGACCAGCGAGGCGGTCTGCAGCACCGGCAGAACCCCGACCCAGCCATAGCCGATCAGGTTCCAGGGAAAGCCGGTGAAGACATGGCCGCGCAGCCATTCCCACAGGCACCAGCAGGCGGCGAACAGCAGCGGCCGCCCCAGACCGATCCCGAAGCCGCGCCGGCGCAGCATGTGGAAGGCCAGGGTGGCGCCGCCGCTGAACATCGCCAGCAGGATCGGCAGACCGACGGCGGACAGCGGCAGGGCCCACCAGAAGCGCCCGATATCGGTGAACAGCGCGGCGCTGATCCAATAGAGCCCCAGCAGGTGATGGCCGAAGCCGAAGAACCAGCCGACGGCGAAGGCGCCCTTCTTCGTCTCCACCCCGTCCAGCAGCCAGATCAGGCCGGGAAAGGCGACCAGCAGCACTGGTATGAGGTCGGCCGGCGGCAGCGCCAGCGTGGCGAGCCCGCCCAGCAAGGCCGCGGCAGTCAGCCGGCGCCAGCCGGTCAGCGCGGCCAGCCGCGCGGAAACACGGCCCAGCCGGGCGGGGACGGGCAGCGCATCGGTGACGGTCAAGACGGGAAACTCCGGCAGCGGCAAAGAATGGCGGGCGGCGCCATAGGTAATGCGGCCGGACGGGGGCGCCAAGGCTGTTGTGGGCGGGGCTGTGTTGTGGGGGTGGGGAGAGGTGTCAGGCCCCCACCCCGATCCTTACGCCGTCTCCGCCAACTCCGAACTGTTGGCCGGCGCATTGTGGACGCGCAGGCGCTTCAGGCGGCGGGAGTCGGCGTCGACGATCTCGAACTCCAGGCCGGAGGGATGGATCAGCCGCTCGCCCAGCCCCGGCACGCGGCCGGCGATGGAGACGACCAGACCGCCCAGCGTGTCGATGTCTTCGCGCTCTTCCTCGGACAGGACCGGGCCGACGCGGTGCTCGAAATCCTCGATGGGCAGGCGGGCGTCGGCGATCAGGCTGCCGTCGGGGCGCTCGACCAGCCGCGGCGCCGCGGTCTCGTCATGCTCGTCCTCGATCTCGCCGACGATCTCCTCCACCAGATCCTCGATGGTGACGAGGCCGTCGATGCCGCCGAACTCGTCCACCACCAGGGCCATGTGCTGGCGGGTCTGGCGCATCTGCACCAGCAGGTCGAGCACATGCATGGAAGGGGCGACGATCTTCGCCTCGCGGATGATGCCGGTCAGGTCCGGCTTCTGGCGCAGGCCCTCGGGCGAGGCGGCCTGCTTCGCCAGCAGGGTCAGCACGTCCTTGATGTGGATGATGCCGACCACGTCGTCCAGCGTCTCGCGGTACACCGGCAGGCGGGAATGGCCCTCCTCGGCGACGCGCTGGACCAGGGCGGGGAAGGGGGTGTCGATGTCGACGGAGATGATGTCGGCGCGCGGCACCATGACGTCGGCGACGGTGCGGTCGCGCAGCTTCAGGATGTTGGTCAGCAGCGCCCGCTCGCCGGCGCCCAGCGAGTCCTCGCCGTCCTCGCTCGCGGCATCGTCCAGGCCGGCGATCAGCTCTTCGATCGTGCCGCGCAGGGAATTGTCCTCGCGGCCGCCCCAGACGGTGCGGAGCCACCCCTTGAACAGGTGGCCCAGGGAATGGTCTTCGGCCCCGTGGTCATCACGGGGCGTGCGACTGTCGGAAATCTCGCTCATCGGTCCGGCGGTTGGTGGTTGGCAGCATAGGGGTCGGCGATTCCGAGTGTGGCGAGCAGCCGGGTTTCCAGCGCCTCCATCTCCTCGGCCTCGTCGTCCGTCTCGTGATCATAACCCAGCAGATGCAGAACACCATGCATCACAAGGTGAGTCATGTGGTCTTTGAAGCTTTTCCCCTGTTCGGACGCCTCGCGGGCGACCGTTTCATAGGCGAGGATGACGTCGCCCAGCATCACCGGCACGCCCTCTTGCGCCTCCGGCTCCTCCGCCTCGGTCAGGGCGAAGGACAGGACGTTGGTCGGCTTGTCCTTGCCGCGATACTCGCGGTTCAGCCGGTGGACCAGCTCGTCGTCGGCCAGCACCACCGAAAGCTCGGCCGGGCCTTCCTCGTCGTCATAGGCGGCACCCAGGGCGGCGAGCGCCGCGCGCTCCGCCAGCCACTCGGCATCCTCGGCCCAGCCGCCGGCTTCACGTGAAACAGTGACGTCGACCGCGCTGGTCATTCCGGATCTCCAACGATACCGGCCTCGCGGTTGTTCGTTCCGGGTTCGGAACCAGCACGGCGGGCCTGCTTGCGCGCCGCCTCGCGGGCATCGGCCTGGTCATAGGCGCGGATGATGCGGGCGACCATCGGGTGGCGGACGACGTCGGCGTCGGTGAAGCGGACGAAGCGCACGCCCTCCACCCCGCGCAGGATGTCCAGCGCGTCGCGCAGGCCCGACCGGGTGCCCGACGGCAGGTCGATCTGCGAGATGTCGCCGGTGATGACCATGCGCCCGCCTTCGCCGAGACGGGTCAGGAACATCTTCATCTGCATAGGCGTGGTGTTCTGCGCCTCGTCCAGGATGACGAAGGCGTTGCCCAGCGTCCGGCCGCGCATGAAGGCCAACGGCGCAATTTCGATCTCGCCGGATTCCAGCCGCTTCTTCACCTGTTCCGCCGGCAGCATGTCGTGCAGCGCGTCGTAGAGCGGACGCAGGTAAGGATCGACCTTTTCCTTCAGGTCGCCGGGCAGGAAGCCCAACCGCTCGCCCGCCTCGACCGCCGGGCGCGACAGCACGATGCGGTCGACTTGGCCGGTGGTCAGCAAGGCCACCGCCTGCGCCACCGCCAGATAGGTCTTGCCGGTGCCGGCCGGGCCGAGACCGAAGACCAGTTCGCTTTCCGCCAGGGCCTGCAGATAAGCGGCCTGGGTGGGGGAACGCGGGGTGATCGGGCCGCGCCGGCGGGTGCGCAGCGCGATTTCCGCCCGCGTGATCGTCGCCTGTTGCTGGCCGGGTGCGCGCGGCTCCTCGCCAGACGCCACACCGGCAAATCCGGCATCGGCGGTCGCCATGCGGACGGCCCCGTCGACCTCGCCGCCATCGATGGTCTGGCCGCGGGTCAGCCGGCCATACAGGCCGTTCAGTGCCGTCCGCGCCGTTTCGGCGGCCTCGGACGGGCCGGAGATGGTCAGGGTGTTGCCGCGGGAAATCAGCGACACGCCGAGAAGGGATTCGATGCGGGCGAGGTGGCGATCATGCTCCCCGTACAGCATCGGCAGAAGCCGGTTGTCATCGAATTGAACGTCGATACGCCGTTCGGGCAGACCGTTCAAGCGCTTGCCTCCAAGGTTACGGCAGGCTGGAAGGGAGAGGCGGTGACATATTCACCCGTGACGACGGTGCCGGCGAGGCTGTTGGCGAGCGCCGCATCGACCCGCACCTCGACGATGCGGCCGAGCAGCCGTTCGTTCGCCTCGGCATGGACCGACTGCATCCACGGGCTGCGGCCGAGCAGCTGGCCGCCGCGCCGCCCCACGCGGTCGAACAGGACGGGCACGCTGCGGCCGATGAAGCTGTGGTTGAAGGCGACCTGCTGGGCGTTCAGCAGCTGGTGCAACGCCGCCAGTCGGGATTCCTTCACCTCTTCCGGCACCTGGGATCCCTCGACCGAGGCCGGGGTGCCGGGACGCGGGCTGTATTTGAAGGAATAGGCCTGGGCATAGCCGATGTCGGTGACCAGCTTCAGCGTTGCGGCGAAATCGGCGTCCGTCTCGCCGGGGAAGCCGACGATGAAGTCGCCGGACATCGCCAGATCGGGCTTGGCCGTGCGCAGCCGGTCGACCAGCCGGCGGTAATCGTCGGCGGTGTGCTTGCGGTTCATCGCCGCCAGGATGCGATCGGACCCGGCCTGCACCGGCAGATGCAGGTAGGGCATCAGCTGCGGCACCTCGGCATGGGCGCGGATCAGGTCGTCGGCCATGTCGCGCGGGTGCGAGGTGGTGTAGCGGATGCGCTCCAGCCCGTCGATCTCCGCCAGCTGGCGGATCAGCCGGCCGAGCCCCCAGGTCGTGCCGTCCGGCCCATCGCCATGCCAGGCGTTGACGTTCTGGCCCAGCAGGTTGATCTCGCGCGTGCCGCCGGCGACCAGCCGCTTCGCTTCGGCCAGGATCTGGTCGGCGGGGCGGGAGAACTCGGCGCCGCGGGTGTAGGGCACCACGCAGAAGGTGCAGAACTTGTCGCAGCCCTCCTGCACCGCCAGGAAGGCGGACACACCCTGGCTGCCGGCTTCCTCCGGCAGGAAGTCGAACTTGGATTCGGCCGGGAAATCGGTGTTCAGCACGCTGCCGGCGGCACGGCTGGCCTTCGCCACCATCTCCGGCAGGGTGTGGTAGGTCTGCGGGCCGAAGACCATGTCGACGAAGGGGGCGCGGGCGACGATCTCCTCGCCTTCCGCCTGGGCGACGCAGCCGGCGACCGCCAGGATCATCCGGCCGTCCTCGGCCTCCGCCTTGCGGTCCTTCATCTGGCGCAGCCGGCCCAGTTCGGAAAAGACCTTCTCGGCGGCCTTTTCGCGGATGTGGCAGGTGTTCAGGATCACCATGTCGGCGCCGTCCGGCTCATCGACCGGTTGGTAGCCCAGCGGTGCCAGGACGTCCGCCATCCGGGCGGAGTCGTACACGTTCATCTGGCAGCCCCAGGTCTTGATGAACAGCTTCTTGGTCAACCCGCACCCTTCCGCTTGGAACAAAAACGAATAGCGCGCTCACGGTTCTGCGTGGCGCGCGGCACGCCGTCCGTCCGGCGTCGCTCCTGAAAAGATGGTATCGCGTGTGGGGCGAATCGAGTCAATCCCGCTTCGCCCCACCCATGTTTGCAAGCTTATGCTTTCCGCACACCGGACCAAGGGTCGGAATGGTCACGCCGCGCCGGCCTGCAGGCCGTCGCGCCAGAACCAGTCGGTCCTGCGCACGCGGTCAGTCCAAAGTCGCTCCGCCGCCGTCCGGCTGAACAGGGCGCTGAAAGGGACGGGGGTGTCTCCCGCCGGCATGTCGATGGAGGTGGCCAGCACCGGGCCGAGGACCGGGCCAAGAACCGAGGTTTCGCCGATGGCAACCTCCTGCGCGTCCGCCTGTTCCGGCTTGCCGATCATGCCGGCGGCGCCGGCCAGCGAGCCTTCGACCAGCTCCAGGCCCAGCAGCCGGTTCATGTCGACCGGACCGGGCATCTGCATGCCAAGCGTCAGGGCGCGGGAGAAGCCGAACCGCTCGTAATAGGGGGCGTCGCCGACCAGGATCACCGACTTGTGGCCCAGCGCCACCGCCTTGTTCAGGCTCATCCGGATCAGCTTGCTGCCCAGCCCGCTGCCCTGCAGATGGGCGGCGACCGCGATGGGGCCGAGCAGGATGGACTGGGTGGTACCGCCGACCAGGATCGGCCAGTAGCGGATGGTGCCCACCACAACCTCGCGCCCATGCTCGTCATGCTCGATGGCGACGAGGTTCAGGGCGGGGATGGAGTCGACGCCGTCGCGCAGCCGGTAGGCGGTCTTGGTGAAACGGTCGGGTCCGAAGGAGGCGTCCAGCAGGGCTTCGATGGCGGCGGCGTGCTTCGGCTCTTCGACGGTGATGATCATGCGTGGGGCTCCCGGCGGGAAGAAAGTCTTCTCAGAAGGCTTTGGAGGGCGGATCGCGCCGCCGCCGGAAGGCCGGGGGTGTCAGGTCCCCGTTGTGCCTTTGGCGTTCGCACGCGACCCAAGGACGGCCGCAACCGCAATGCGCGGTGCGAGGCTCCGTCGTCGGATGCGAAGGACGTGCGAACGAGACATGGACAAGGCTCTTCGGCCGTTGCTGGGACTTGCGCATATATCATCGTCTCCCCCCTGTCGCAAGACCATCGAGACCCGGGGACTGTGCATGACTGTGTCCATCCTAGTGTGGGCATGTCGCATCATTGTCCGGCCGCGTTCTGGACAGTGCGGAGAGGGGACCTTATCCTGCGCGGAACCGCCGCCCGGCTGCCCGGAATCCCCAGCCGGACCCCCAAGCCGCCGGCCCGTTTTTACGGCCGGCGCCGTTCATCGGACCGCCCGCCATGTACACCGCCGTCACCCATGACATCCGCGTCACCGTTCAGCCCGTCTTTCTGGAAGACCAGTCGGCTCCGGCCGAGGGGCGCTTCGTCTGGGCCTATCACGTCCGCATCGAGAACGAAGGCAGCGAGACGGTGCAACTGCGCACCCGCCACTGGCGCATCACCGACGCCATGGGCCGCGTGCAGGAGGTGCGGGGCCCCGGCGTGGTCGGCGAGCAGCCGGTGCTGGAGCCGGGCGACCATTTCGAATACACCAGCGGCACCCCGCTCGGCACGCCGTCCGGCATCATGGCCGGCACCTATGGCATGGAGGGGGAGGACGGGCGCGCCTTCGATGTCACCATTCCGGCCTTCTCGCTGGACAGTCCGCACCAGCCCATGCAGCTGAACTGATCCGGGATCGGGACGCAGACGAATAATACAATAGAATGTGTGTGGATATTGGAAGGAATTAACACGCGGCTTTGACAATCTGCATGGCTGTCCGTACTTTGTCCGTAGCTTGAAGGCCATGGGGCGGGACCTAATCTAGGGACTTCCGAATGGCGCCCGGAGACGGAAACTGGGCGGAAATGGGAAGGCGGGCGCCGCCACTCCGTTCATAAGATAGTTCCTTTTCGTCTTACGAGCCGTTCGGTTGATCCGCCGAGGCTTCGGCTCCGTACTGACGACGGAAGTGACGCCAGACACGATGGGCGTGTTGCGCGACGGCCGTCGGATTGCGGCCATCGTCTTCGCGCAGGGCGTTTCCCAGTTATGGAAAGGATGTTCCCGTGACGGCTACCAAGACCCCGCACGCCAAGCCCCCGGCGATCGACAACGTGCTTCGCGGCCCCGGCCTGTCCCGGCCCGACGCCCGTCCGTCCCGCGCCGAGGCGGAAGAGGCCGTGCGCACCCTGATCCGCTGGGCCGGCGACGACCCGGCGCGCGAAGGGCTGGTCGGCACGCCGGACCGCGTCGTCCGCTCCTATGAGGAATTCTTCGCCGGCTACGGCATCGACCCGGTCGAGATCCTGTCGCGCACCTTCGAGGAGACCGACGGCTACGACGAGATGGTCGTGCTGCGCGACATCCGGGTGGAGTCCTATTGCGAGCACCACATGGTGCCGATCATCGGCAAGGCGCATGTCGCCTATCTGCCGCGCCGCCGCGTCGTCGGCATCTCCAAGCTGGCGCGTCTGGTCGAGGCCTATGGCAAGCGCCTGCAGATCCAGGAGAAGATGACGGCGCAGATCGCCAACACCATCGACGAGGTCCTGCAGCCCGAGGGCGTCGCCGTGGTGGTCGAGGCGCAGCACCAGTGCATGACCACCCGCGGCGTCCACAAGACCGGCGTCACCATGGTGACCAGCCGCATGCTGGGCGCCTTCCGCACCGATCCGTCGACCCGCCGCGAATTCCTGACGATGATCGGCAACCCGTCTTCGCGCGGGATGGAGTGAGGATCTCGCTCCTCCCCTTCGGGGAGAGGGCTTTACACCCATAACGCCGCCTGCCAAGCTTCCGCCGCTGTTTTTCAGTGAGCGGTGCGGAATTCGGGGCGTGAGGTATGGCGGCGAAGGTGACACCGGCGGTCAATGCGGCGAAGGCGGCGGGCGTCGCCTTCCGGCTGATGGAGTACGAGTACGACCCGTCGGCCGACGCCATCGGCCTGCATGCCGCCGAATCGCTCGGGCTCGACCCGGCCATCGTCTACAAGACCCTGATCGTCCAGCTTGAACCCAAGGCGCTGGCCTGCGCCGTCATCCCGGTCGCGGCCAAGCTGGATTTGAAGGCCATCGCCGCGGCGGCCAAGGCGAAGAAGGCCGACCTTGCCGACCCGGCGCTGGCGGAAAAGACCACGGGATTCCTGGTCGGCGGCATCAGCCCGCTGGGCCAGAAAAAAGCGCTGCCGACCTTCATCGACGCGAGCGCCGAAGCGCTGCCGGAAATGGTGGTGAATGGCGGCCGGCGCGGCCTGCAGATCGTGCTGGCCCCCGCCGATCTGGCCAAGGCGACGAAGGCGACGGTCTGCGCCATCGTCGCGCACTGACGGTCGCACACCGAATACAGCGTTTGCGGAAGTGGTGACCCCGGCAGGACTCGAACCTGCTGCCTCAAGTTTAGGAAACTCGCGCTCTATCCTGATGAGCTACGGGGCCACTTGCGCCGCACCTTAACGGTTTCGCCGGCAAGGTGAAAGTGGCTTTTGGGGGAGGAGCCGCTTCGCCCTTGTCAGTCGGAATAGCGTTCCTCCAGCCACGGATCGGCGTGGTTGTTGTAGCCGCGGACCTCCCAATAGCCTTTGTGGTCGCTTGCCAGCAGCTCGATCCGCTTCACCCACTTGGCGCTTTTCCAGAAATACAGCTTGGGCAGCACGATGCGTACCGGGCCGCCATGGTCGCGGCTGATCGGCTGGCCTTCCCAGCTGGTGGCGAGCAGCACGCCGTCGTCGTCGAAGTCCGACAGGGCGACGTTGGTGGTGTAGCCGTCGAAGGAATGAAAGACGACGAAGCGCGCCTCCGGCTTCGGTCGGGCCAGTTCCAGCAGGCGACGGGCGCTGACGCCCTCCCACCGGTTGTCGTAGCGCGACCAGGTGGTGACGCAATGGATGTCGGAGACGAAGCTCTCCTGCGGCTGGGCCTGGAAATCCTCCCATGTCCAGGACAGACGGTTCTCCACCAGCCCGTCGACGGCGAGCGTCCAGTTGGCGGTCGTCACCTTCGGCGTGATGCCGAGGTCCAGCACCGGCCAGTCGGTCACCAGACGCTGGCCGGGCGGCAGCCGGTCGCGCGCCGGGTCGGCGGCGTGGCCGGTCAGCGCGCGGCCGTCGCGCGCCCATTGCTCCTTTGTGGCGACCAGCTTGTCGCGGACGGCGCCCTCCTGCCCGATCTCTCGATCCGGTTCCAATCCGCTGCTTCCGTCCGATCCGGCGGGCGTGTCGTTCATGGCTCGTCCTTCTCTGCTATTCTGGCTTTTCTGCATTTCCGGCGTTGCCGGTGGGGCTCCCGCTTAAAAAAGGAACAGCCGGTCGGGTTGGCAAGCGCAAGCGGGAGAACTAACTTCCCGAAGCCCGGCTTATTGGAGCCACAGTTCCGCGCCAAGGTTCCGCTTTGCCGCTGCTTGCCACCGCTTTCCGAAGACCAGTCGAGTGATTTGCCGATGATCCGGTCCGCAACGCCTGCCGCACACGCCCTTGCACGGGGCTGGCGTTTGTTTTTGTCCGGCGGCTTCGCCGTCCTGCTGCTCGCGGCTCTGCTCGCCGGGGCGGGCTTGGCCGGATCCGCCGCGCTGGCCGCCTCGCCGGCACCGGCCGCCACCGCTCCGGCCGCTGTTCCGGCCGCCGGTGCCGCCGCACCAGCCTCCGCCGCCCCGGTGGTGGTCGACGAGAAGACCGTGCAGCAGCTGGAGGCGCTGGTCGGCACGCTGGAAAACCAGGATGCGCGCGCGCAGCTGGTCAGTCAGCTGCGCAACCTGATCGCCGCCCAGCGCGGCCTCGCCCAGGCCAAGGAGGCGGAGGGCGAGTCGGCGCTGCCGCAGACGCTGGGCGCCCGCGCGCTTTCCTTCCTGGCGGCGCGGATGGACGTGGTCAGCCGCCAGCTGGTGCAGGTCGCCAACGTGTTCTCCGACCTGCCGGGGGCGCTGTCCTGGGTCCAGCGGCAGGCGCAGGACGATACGGCGCGCGACCGCTGGGTCCAGATTGCCATCCAGCTGGCGATGATCCTCGCCGTCGGCGCCGCCGCCGCCCGCGGCATCTCCTGGCTGCTCAGCCGGCCGCGACAGGCGATGGCCGCCCGCCATGTCGGCTCCACCCTGCTGCGCATCCCGATGCTGCTGGGCCGCGCCGTGCTGGAACTGGCGCCGATCCTGGGATTCATCGTCGTCGCCTACACCATCCTGTCGGTGACGGAGCCGGCGCCGCGCGTGCGGCTGGTGGCGCTGGCGGTGGTGAACGCCACCGTCATCACCCAGGCCCTGCTGATCCTGGTGCGCATGCTGTTCGCGCCGGACGCCCCCAACCTGCGGCTGGTCCACACCAGCGACGCCGGGGCGCGCCGCTGCTATGTCTGGTCTCGCCGGCTGATCGCGGTGGCGGTCTACGGCTATTTCCTGGCGGAAGGCGCCTATGTGCTGGGCCTGCCGCTGGGCGCCTACGGCGCGCTGCTGAAGCTGCTGGGCGTGGTGATCGCCGGCATGCTGATCGCGCTGATCCTGCAGAACCGCATCGG